>NZ_JBFBGZ010000001.1:324460-450164 GCF_040684925.1 Arthrobacter sp. NPDC089319
CGGGACACGGGGGAGGCCGGTGGAGGACGGGACGGGTTGCGGACACGGGGGAGCAGCTGGTGGAGGACAAGAGAGGGATTAGGCACGGCCGCAGCCGAGGGTTGAGGCAAGGGGCGACGGGAGGAGCAGGCGGCGCTAACGGTGGAGCGCCGTCGCTCGTGGGAAAGAGTGCACGGCGGGCGGCGGATTCAACGGCAGGAGCCCGCCCCCCGAAGGGACGGGCTCCATGAGCGTCAGACCACCAGCAACGCCGGCTGCCTTACGGGGCTGGCAGTCCTAGAGGTTGCCGGTGGCGATGCGCAGCATGCGGCGCAGCGGCTCGGCAGCGCCCCACAGGAGCTGGTCTCCGACGGTGAAGGCGCTGATGTACTCGGGGCCCATTTCCAGCTTGCGGATCCGGCCCACCGGGATCTCCAGCGTGCCGCTGGCTGCCACGGGGGTGAGGTGCTCCATGGTGGCTTCCTTGGTGTTCGGAACCACGCGGGACCACTCGTTGTCGGCGTCGATGATCCGCTCGATTTCGGCCACCGGAAGGTCTTCGGTGAGTTTCAAGGTCAGCGCCTGCGAGTGGGACCGCATGGCGCCGATGCGCACGCACAGACCGTCGAACGGGATGCGCTGGTCATCGCTGAGCCCCAGGATCTTGTTCGTCTCGGCCGGCGCTTTCCACTCTTCCTTGGACTGTCCGTTGCCCAGGTCCTTGTCGATCCACGGGATTACGGAACCGGCCAGCGGCACGCCGAACTGGGAGGAATCCAGCTCGGGATTGCGCTGCTGGGCCAGGACCTTGCGGTCGATTTCCAGGATGGCAGAGGCGGGATCCGCCAGCTCGGCGGAAACTGCGGTGTTGAGCGAACCGAACTGGTTCAGCAGTTCGCGCATGTGCCGGGCACCCCCGCCGGAGGCTGCCTGGTAGGTCATGGAGGTTCCCCACTCGACCAGACCGTTCTTGAACAGCCCGCCCAGGCCCATCAGCATGCAGGACACGGTGCAGTTGCCGCCGATGAATTCCTTGACGCCGCGTGCCAGACCAGCGTCGATTACGTCCCGGTTCACCGGGTCCAGCACGATGATGGAGCTGTCCTGCATCCGCAGCGTGGACGCGGCGTCGATCCAGAGGCCGTCCCAGCCGGCATCGCGCAACTTGGGGTAGACCTCGGAGGTGTAGTCCCCGCCCTGCGCGGTGACGATGATCGGCAGCTTGGCGAGCGTCTCGACGTCGTACGCGTCCTGCAGTTTGCCTGCGTCGCCCGCGGCGGCACCGGCGAGGGCCGGGGCGTCGCCGCCGGCGTTCGACGTGGAGAAAAAGACCGGGTTGATCAGGTCGAAGTCGCCTTCATCCTGCATGCGCTGCATCAGGACGGAACCGACCATGCCGCGCCAACCGATCAGGCCGACGGACTGGACAGAGGAAGTGGCTGCGGGTGAAGTCATGCCATCTAGTTTACGGGCAGGGTCAATTTGGCTGCCGTGAGTTACGTGCCTCTGCGGGCTCATCCAGGGGTAGGCGTACGACGACGGTGCTCGGCTAGGGTGCCGTCGCCCGGTGCCGCCGCCCGGTGCCGCCGCCCGGTGCCGTCGCCCGGCGTCGGTGCATCTGGCAGCCGCGCTTAAAGCTCCCGTGACGGTGACTGAAGTAGGTCCAGGCCCGGGCTACTGCGCCCGGCTGTCCTCCCCGCGGACCCAGAGCGAGATGCGGTAGCGGGTGCCGTTGGCGGCGGTGCTCCAGCCCTCGGCGGGGGAGACGCCGTCGAGCTTCCAATCCGGGCCCAGTTGCGGGGCGTAGGTGTCGCCGTCGGTCTCCATGTCGATGACGGTGACCGAGGCCGCATTGGAATGCTGGGTGGTCAGGTTGAAAATCTCGCCGCCGCCAAGGATCCAGATTTCGTCGCCGCCGGGACTGGCTGCGGCCTCGGCCATCGCGTCCTCCACGGATTCGACGACCACAGCGCCCGCGGCCACCAACTGGTCGCGCATCTCCGGCCTGCGGCTGATCACAATGTTGGTGCGCCCGGGCAGCGGCCGGTACTTGTCCGGGAAGGACTCCCAGGTCTTGCGGCCCATGATCACGGGATGGTTGAGCGTGGTCCGTTTGAAGTGCGCCAGGTCTTCGGGCAGATGCCAGGGCATGCCGCCGTCGCGGCCGATCACGCCGTTGGTGGTCTGGGCCCAGATCATGCCGACCACCGGTGCCGACAGCGGCTGCCCGCCCTCGGTGGCGGCCGCGGCGGCAGTCACGGACTCGGCGACGCTATCCGGGTAGGGGCCCGGGCCGCCGGCGGGGCCTGCGGAGCTGGCGCTAGGTGCGCCGTCGGCGGGGCCTGCGTTGTAGTCGGCGCTCATACGGCCACCGGGGCCTTGATGGCCGGATGGTGCTGGTAGTTGGCCACTTCGAAGTCCTCCAGCGAGTAGTCGAAAATGCTCTCCGGCTTCCGCAGGATGTTGAGCGTGGGGTATGGGTAGGGATCGCGCGAAAGCTGCTCGCGGACTTGCTCCACGTGGTCGTCGTAGACGTGAACGTCGCCGCCGGTCCAGATGAATTCGCCCGGCTCCAGACCCACCTGCTGCGCCAGCATCAGGGTGAGCAGTGCGTAGGAGGCGATGTTGAACGGCACGCCCAGGAACATGTCCGCGCTGCGCTGGTACAGCTGGCAGGAGAGCTTGCCGTCCGCCACATAGAACTGGAAGAACGCGTGGCACGGCGGTAGCGCCATGTTCTTGATCTCCGCCACGTTCCACGCCGAGACGATGTGCCGGCGCGAGTCCGGATTGTTCTTCAACTCTTCCACCAGGTTGGCGATCTGGTCGATGTGCCCGCCGTCGGGCGTGGGCCAGGAGCGCCACTGGACCCCGTAGACCGGACCGAGCTCGCCGTCGGCATCGGCCCATTCATTCCAGATCTTGACGCCGCGTTCCTGCAGCCACTTCGCGTTCGAGTCGCCGCGCAGGAACCACAACAGCTCCAGCGCCACGGACTTGAAATGCACGCGTTTGGTGGTGATCAGCGGGAAGCCCTGGGCCAGGTCGTAGCGGATCTGGCGGCCGAAGACGCTGCGGGTTCCGGTGCCGGTGCGGTCCGATTTGGCCGTGCCGTTGGCCATGACGTCGCGCAGCAGGTCTTCATACGGGGTGGGAATCGCGTTCACAGCGTCCAGTGTAGTTGAGGGGTGCCGTGGCAACTGCCGGCGGAGCGCAGGCTCACAGCCCGTCCGGCGCGTTCCCGAGCGGGCGCCGCAGTTGGCCTCGGACCAGGTTCAGGACCGTTTCATCGTCCAGTCCCGCGTCCCGGGCCGCGCGCACCAACTGTACGACGGCGATGCCCACCTCGGCGGAGCCGGCTGCGGTTTGGTGCGTGGCGGCTGCCGCATCGGCCACTGTGGTGCCGTGGCGCCGGCGGCTGACCAGCAGGCCCGCGGCCTCAAGCTCTTTGTACGCCCGGGCCACGGTCCCCGCGGCAACTCCCAAGTCTGCCGCCAGGCTGCGCACCGGGGGCAGACGTTGTCCGGCCGCCAGGGTGCCGACCGCAATCAGCGACGCGACCTGGCTGCGGATTTGTTCATACGGGGGAGTCGGCGCCGCTAGGTCAACCCTGATTTGGGTGCTCATGGCGTGCGGTCTTTGCGGACCGCGGACTGGTCATGGTCCGGGCCGGGGCCGGAAGGGCCGCTGACGGTGTGGTCGGAGTGGCGCGTCACGGGGTGGCCGATATGGCCGGCCACCGAGCGGCGCGGTCGCGCTGCTCCGGGGAGTAGCGCCAGCACGATGGCGGCCAGATAGAGCACTGCCGTGGTGATGCGGAGCGCCGTATGCGCACTAGGGGAAAGCCGGTACACGTTCCAGGCGACGGTGTCGTCCAGGAACCAGCCCCAGCCAGCGGGATGTGCGTTGAGCAGTTGGGCGGTCAGGGCGAAAAGACCGGCGGCGGTCATCCGCGCAACGCGGAAGCCGGAAGCGCGGCGGAGCAGGTTGTCGGCCTCCGGGGTTGCCTCGAACAGCCGGGGGCGGCGGTGCACCAACAGGATGGCGGCTGCGCAGAGCAACAGCAGGAAAGCACCGGCCACGGTGAAGGCTGCCAGCAGGTCGGGCTGCCGGCCCGGTGCGGCAGCATTGAAGCCGATGGCGGCGCCCAGCAGCACCGCGCCGCCTGCAACGGCGGCCAGGAGCGGGCGCGGGACCAGCTGGGCCGCGGGCATCGGCCGGGCATGTCCGAGCGAGCCGGAAGCGTCGGACGATCTGGTGTGGCCGCGCCAAAGCCGAACCTCTCCCGTTGCAACAACGGCCGAAAACACGGCCACCGGAACGGCAAACGCCAGCGGCAGCAAGAGTTGGGACGAAGCAGGGAACACGGGGTTCCCGTTGTCGGGGCCGGTGGCCGACTGTACAGCGAAACTGGCCCACCCGCCCACAGCAACCAGCGCGAGTGCGGTGAAGACCATCGCGGCAGTATGCATGGACTCCGTGATCTCCTGCCCCGCGGCATAGCTGCCGCGGTAGATGACCGGACGGCCCGGACTGCCGTCGGGGGCCAGCAGCGGAGGTCGCCACAGGGCCATGGCGATCATCAGGGTGATGGTGAGCCAGCCTGCCAGCTGCTGTGCGGGTTCCCATCCGGTGTCCGGTATCGGTCCGTCGAGGATGAAGGTGGGCACCTGCTGGTTGGCGAAGTTGACTGCCATGGTGCCGAGCGCGGCGAAGAGCAAGGTGGCCGTGCGGAACAGGCGGTTGATCAGGATGCGCCGCAGGACGTCGTTGTCCTCGCGGTTGAGTGAGTCCACGGAGCGCCGTCGTACGATGATCGCCGTCGCCGTGGCAACGCCGGCCGCGAGCGTCAGGATGCCGATCAGCAGGATCGGGGCGAAGTAGCTGCCGGGCTGGCGGCCGTTGTGTTCCCCGGTGACTTCAACACCGTCGAAGGACTGGGTGCCGCTGAAACCCTCGATGCCCGGAAGCTCCCAGACGGACGTCGCCGCGGCCACGGCCAGCACCGCCGCCCCGGTCATGACCGAGAGCAGCGCCGTCGGGAGGTAGTCGCGGAGGCGGCGGATGGTGACGTCGGCGCGGCGGACCCTGCCGCGGGGCTTGGGCCAGGTGTATTGGCCGATGATGTAGATTCCGGCCAAGCTGACCAGCGGCACCAGAACGGTCAGCAGGTCCGCCAGCCAAGAAGGCGCTGGTGTATGTCCGGCGTAGTAGGCGGCCGGAACGTCGCCGACCTTGGAGGCCGCGGACAGCCCGCTGGCGAAGAACGCGATGAGGGCCGTCCAGAACGCATGCATCCGGGCTGCATCCCGCCCGGCCACATCCGATGGGCCGGAGTTCACGACTGAACCGGGCGCCGCGAGGGTGGCTGCACTATTTCCCACCCTGCCGGCGATGATCCGCAGCACGACGTAAATGATGGCGGCACCGAACAGCAGGCCGGTGATGGTGCTGGTCAGTAAATCCACGAGCCCCCTCGCCCTGTATCAATGGATCAAGTATTTGATACATAACGGCAGGGGTCAAGAGTGTGGGCTCCGGGGCCACGGCCCGGCGAGGGCTTGTTGGGCCGTCGCCGGTAGCCGGTCAGTCGTCAGCCGTCAGTCGTCGTAAGCGTCGAGGATCTCCATCGCCACGATTTTGCCGTGCTTCTTCTTGGAGATGTGGCAGACCAGCACGGCCCCGGGCCGCAGGTAGGGGTCCTCGGTGGGCAGTTTCGCGGCGAGCAGGGGGTCCATCCGGGCTGCCAGCACCTTGAACAGGTTGGGCAGCACGGGCCGGTGGGTGCAGACGGCGGTGGGCTTGCCCTTCTCCAGCATCTGGAACAGCGCGGCCCGGGCCTTCTTCGGGTTGCGCTCGTTGTTGTGTTCGGTGATGGCGTCCACGGTCCGCAGTTTGGTCTGCGTGTGCATGGCGTACGGGGTGACGGTCTGCACGCAGCGCAGCCACGGGCTGGAGACAATCCGCTTGGGTTTCCACGCGGAGAGCATCCGGCAGACCGCCAGCGCCTGCCGCCGCCCGGTGGCCACCAGCGGGCGCTCGCCCTCGGCCTGGGACCACGCGGACCGCGGTTTTGCCTTGGCATGGCGGACGACGACGAACGGATAGGTATCGAGTTCGTCCCGCCGGTGCGCGGCCTCCAAGGCATCCAGCGGTTCGACATCGGAAGGGTTGGTCAGCAGTTCGCGGGCCTTGGCCGGCGGGCACCAGAGCACGCGGTCCACCTCGTTGCCGTCCGGAACCGGTTCTTGTTTGTCCAGTTTGGCGGCCCAGTACAGCACCTGCTTGAGCCCGGGATTCACCTTGTAGTAGATGGTGGGCAGCGGAATGCCCAGCCGGATCTGCACGCCTATTTCCTCGTCGACCTCGCGCACGGCACACTCGGGCGTGGTTTCGCCGCTGTCCAGCTTGCCCTTAGGCCAGGACCAGTCGTCGTAACGCGGCCGATGGATCAGCAGTACCTCGAGGCGGCCCTGGCGGACGCGCCAGCACAGGGCCCCAGCAGCGGTGACTTTGACGCCCGGGGGAGCACCGGCGTCGTCGGTTTTGTTCTGCGTCATCAGCGGCGGCTGAGGGTGCGCTGGCGGGACCGGGAGGCGAGCAGCCAGGACTGGATATCCGAGAGCGGGTTGCCGTCGTCGTCCTTGTGATGCCTGGTCCAGGCGCCGTCGCTGTCCAGGTGCCAGCTGGCGGTGCCCGGGTCCATGTACCGGTCCAAGACGGCCAGCAGGTCGTTGATGTCCTCGCGCGAGTTCAACTGCACCAGGGCCTCAACGCGCCGGTCCAGGTTGCGGTGCATCATGTCGGCGGAGCCGATGTAGACCACCGGGTCGCCGCCGTTGGCGAAGCCGAACACACGGGAGTGCTCCAGGAACCGGCCCAGGATGGAGCGGACGCGGATGTTCTCGCTGAGCCCCGGCACTCCCGGGCGGACGGCGCAAATGCCGCGGACGATGACGTCCACCTTTACGCCGGCCTGCGAGGCGCGGTAGAGCGAGTCGATGATGGCCTCGTCCACCATGGAGTTCACCTTGATCACCACGCGGGCGGCCAGCCCGGCCTTGCTGTTGGCGATTTCCTTTTCGATCCGGTCGATCAGGCCCGAACGCACCGAGCGCGGTGCCACCAGCAGACGCTTGAAGGTGGACTTCGGGGCGTAGCCGGAGAGCTGGTTGAACAGCTTGGAGAGGTCCTCGCCGACCTGGTAATTGGCCGTCAGCAGACCCAGATCCTCGTAGTAGCGGGCCGTGCGCGGGTGGTAGTTGCCGGTGCCGATGTGGCAGTAGCGGCGCAGGCCGTCGCCTTCCTGGCGCACCACCAGTGAGAGCTTGCAGTGCGTCTTCAGGCCCACGATGCCGTAGACCACGTGGACGCCGGCTTGCTCCAGCTTCCGGGCCCAGTCGATGTTGGCCTGCTCGTCGAACCGGGCCTTGATCTCCACCAGGGCCAGCACCTGTTTGCCCGCTTCGGCGGCGTCGATCAGCGCATCCACGATCGGAGAATCGCCCGAGGTCCGGTACAGCGTCTGCTTGATCGCCTGTACCTTCGGGTCTGCCGCGGCCTGCTCCAGGAAGGCCTGCACCGAGGTGGAGAACGAGTCGTAGGGATGGTGCAGCAAGATGTCGCGCCGGCGCATGGCAGCGAACACATTCGCGGCCTTGGACGTTTCGCTCTCGTTCAGGAAGCGGCTGGTGTGCGCCAACTGCTTGGGGTACTTCATATCCGGCCGGTCGATCCGGTAGATGGCTTCCAGGCCGCGGAGGTCCAGCGGCGCGGGGAGCGCGTACACTTCGGACTCCTCGACGCCGAGTTCGCGCACCAGCAGTTCGCGCACGCTCGGGTTGATGTCCGTGGCCACTTCAAGCCGGACGGGCGGGCCGAAGCGGCGGCGCAGCAGTTCCTTTTCCAGCGCCTGCAGCAGGTTCTCGGCGTCGTCCTCTTCGACTTCCAGGTCCTCGTTGCGGGTGACCCGGAAGGTGTGGTGTTCCAGCACCTCCATGCCCTGGAAGAGCAGGTCCAGGTGCTGGGCGATGACGTCTTCCAGCGGGATGAACCGCGCGGTGCGGCCGGGGACCGAGCCGGCCCGGGGGCCGTCCACGGAGATCAGCCTGGAGAGCTGGTCGGGGACCTTGAGCCGGGCGAAGAGTTCCTTCTCGCTCACCGGGTTGCGCACAATCACGGCCAGGTTCAGCGAGAGCCCGGAGATGTAGGGGAAGGGGTGGGCCGGGTCCACCGCCAGCGGGGTCAGGATCGGGAAGACCCGCTCCCGGAACATCACGGACAGCTCGGTGCGGGCCGCCTCGTCCAGCTCGTCCCAGCGCACAATGTGGATGTGCTCATACGCCAAGGCCGGACGGATCTGCTCGGCGAAGATCCGGGCATGGCGGTGCTGCAGCTTGTGCGCGGCGACCTTGATCTGTTCCAGTTGCTCGCTGGGCGAGAGGCCGGCGGCGGACGGCACGGCCAGTCCGGTGGCGATCCGGCGCTTCAGGCCGGCCACCCGGACCATGAAGAACTCGTCCAGGTTGGAGGCGAAGATGGACAGGAAGTTCAGCCGTTCCAGCAGGTAGAGGTCCTCGTCCTCGGCCAGCTCCAGGACCCGCGCGTTGAAATCCAGCCAGCTGATCTCACGGTCCAGGAACCGTTCCAGGGTGAAGTCCCCGTCGGGTGCCAGCGAGGGGGCGAATTCCGGAATGTCGATGCGGTCCTGGGTGGCGCGGGCAGGAACCATCTCGGAGGACCCTAAGCGCGGAATGGCTGCGGCTTCAGGTTCGGTGACCATGCTCTCTCCTGCTGTCGGCGGGCCGGGACTGTCCTCTCAACGAGGCGCCGGTTAGCTATAAGGTTACCGACTCTTGCCGGTCAGCCTGAGCCTGGACTGCATACATCACGTCCGCATCCCAGCGGGTAAAGCCGAGCTTGCGGTACAGCCCCACGGCGGGCTCGTTGTCCGCGTCTACGTAGAGCATGATCGCGTGTTCGCCGGCGTCCTGCAGGTGCTTGATGCCGGCAATGGTCAGGGCCTTGCCCAGCCCGGTGCCCTGCGCCTGCGGCGTCACTCCGACCACGTAGACTTCGCCGATGGACGGGTGGCTGCCGGCCCGCGGATGGATTTTGGTCCAGTGGAAACCGAGCAGCCCGCCGCCGACCCGGCGCTCGGCGAGCAGGAACCCTGCCGGGTCGAACCAGTCCTCGGCCATGCGGGCCCGCAAATCGGACAGGGTCATGGCGCCTTGTTCAGGATGGTCGGCAAAGGCGGCGGCGTTCGCGGCCAGCCATGCTTCTTCGTCCTGGCCGGGCACGAAGGTGCGGATGACGACGTCGGCCGGCAGTTCGGCGTCGGGCATCCCCGCGGGGTGGGTCAGCCGCATCCGCCAGAGTTCGCGCACGGGCGCGAAGCCGAAGCGGGCGGCCAGCCGTCCCGCTGCCTCGTGGCCGCCGTGCGACCAGGCCTTCAGCTCGGGCAGTTCGGCGTGCTGCTGCACGGCTTCGGCCAGCCGCAGGCCCACACCTTCGCCGCGGTAGGACGGGTGCACCACCAGCTCCAGCACGCTGTCGGCGCCGGCGGCAGTGGCCAGGCTGACGACGGCGACGCCGGCCAGCGCGCTCGCGGTGGCGGGATCGGAGCGCTCTTCGCCGGCGTAGGTGGCCAGCACCAGCAGGTCCGCGGAGTCTCCGGAGCGCAGGTTTACCCAGGTCTGCTCGGAGAGCGGCGGGTTTCCGTCGGATTCTTCGGCGGCGGCGGCGAGCGCCTTGATGTCCGCGAGGGTCTCGGTGTCAGGGGCGCCCTTGATGGTCAGCACGGGCCACAGGTCGGAATCCGATGCAGTCATGAGCACAGACTATCCGAGCAGGCAACGACGGCGGGGTGGGGCAGCCCGCCGCCCGACGGAACCGCCGCCAATTAGGCCCGACGCGTGCATTGCGGGTCCGCGGAGGCCCGGTCAGCCGGTGACGTCGGCGGGTTCCTCTTCGGAGGCGCGGACCAAGGTGAAGCGGTAGCCGACGTTGCGGACGGTGCCGATCAATTGTTCGTGGTCGGAGCCCATCTTGGCCCGCAGCCGCCGCACGTGCACGTCCACCGTGCGGGTTCCGCCGTAGTAGTCGTAGCCCCAGACTTCGTGCAGCAGCTGGTCTCGGGTGAAGACCCGGCCGGGATGCTGGGCCAGGTACTTGAGCAGTTCGAATTCCTTGTAGGTCAGGTTCAGCGGCTGCCCGCCCACGCGCGCCGTGTAGCTGGCCTCGTCGATCACCACCCCGGAGGCGTGGATCTCCGTGCTGGTTTCCGCATCGCCGGCATGCGCCCGGGCGATCACCAGCCGCAGCCGCGCCTCCACCTCGGCCGGGCCGGCGGTATCCAGGACCACGTCATCGGCCAGCCAGTTGGCGCTAACGGCGGCCATGCCGCCCTCGGTCAGGACCAGCACCAGCGGTGCGCTCAGCCCGGTGGCCTTCAGCAGTTGGGTGAGCGAGCGCGCACCGACCAGATCCTTGCGGGCATCGACCATGACCACGTCGGCCGGGTCGGTTTCCAGCAGCGCCGTGGGTTCGGCCGGCAGGATGTGGACCTTATGGTTCAGCAGTTCAAGGGCCGGCAGCACGCCAATCGACGAGCCGGGGCTGTTGGTCAACAGCAGAATGTGCGGCATGGTTCCTCCAAGGGGTTTGCGGCGCACATCATCGGGCTGGGCCCGGAAGGTCCTCACTATGCAGGCGGATCCTGCCGGACGGTGGCACAAGTATAACGCCCGCAGCCTGCGCCGCCGCGGCTTCTCGCACCGGCCCTGCGTCATAGGGCAGTATGACTAGCGTGAAAACGTGGATCGTCGCCGTAGCCGCGGCCGCCGTACTGTGCGCCGTCGTCGGTGCCTCCTACCTGTCCCTTCCCGCGCTGACTGCCGTGGTGTGCGTTGCCGCTGTGGTGGTCGGCGTCGGATGGCCGGTACTGCTGGAGGTGCCGGCCAAAAAGACCCTGGCCGTGGTCATCTCCCTGGCGGGAATTGCGACGGCGGTGCTCGCCGGCGTGGCGCCCGCCGGCATGCCGCTGCTGTGGATGGCGGTGGTGATCGCGCTCGGCGTGATGGCCGTGTTCCTGATCCAGTTGCTCCGCGGCACCGGGCAGCCGCACCGGCTCGAGTCCACCTTCGGCGCCAGCGCCGGCCTGGTGCTGACCTCGCTGGGCGCCGGCTGGGTGGCGGCCGAACGGCTCTCGGCCAATACCGCCAACACGGGCATGATGCTGGTGACGGGCATCAGCATGCTGGTGGCCATCGCCGCCTGCCTGCTGCCCTGGCCGGACCGCATTGTGGCGCCGCTGGGCGTGGTGCTGGCCACGTTGGCCGGGACGCTGGCCGCCCCGCTGTTCTCCAACGTGCCGATGTTCCCCGCCGCGGTCGTGGGAGCCGTCGTCGGCATCATCCTGGTCTGCTTCCGGCGGCTGATCCTGGCCGGCGGCGGCCCCACCCGGCTGCCGGCCATGCTCGCTGCGGGCGCGGCACCGGTCATGGCCTCCGGCTCGATGGTCTACTTCCTGGAACGGATGCTGTTGCGCTGATCCGGCTGCTGTGCTGACCCGGCTGTTGCGCTGATCCGGCTGCTGTGCTGACCCGGTTCCTGCGTTGGCCCAAGCGAGGCGCGGGAGGGTGCCGTGCCCGGCGCCGGGATGCTCGCCCGGTTGTTGATCGAGGTCACAGCGGGTGGTTACGTAGCAAGCAGGCATCCTTCCGTTCGGGCCGTTACTATGGAGCCATGTCGTATCTCGGTCTTGAAATCGCCTTCCTTTCCCTGCTGGTCCTCGCCGGCCTGTCCATCGCGGCCGTCGCCTCGCTGGTGGTTGTCCGCCTGTTCAAGGGCCAGAAGTAAGCGGCCCCTCTCTTCATCATGCCGATTGAACTCCCCACGGAACTGACCCCGGAGCTGGTGCCGCTGTCATGGCTGCTCGGCAGCTGGGAAGGTGCTGGCCGGCTGGGTGCGGGCGAGGATGAGGACGAGCACTTCGTCCAGAAGGTCACGTTCACGCAGAACGGCTTGCCCTACCTGCAGTACACCGCCGAAAGCTGGCTCACCGACGAGGACGGCAATCGGTTGCGGCCGTTGACGGTGGAAACCGGCTTCTGGGCTCTCGACCGTAAACTGAACGACGCCGACGTCGGTCCGGGCCTGGTCCCGGCGGACATTGTGCCGGCGTTGAAGTCGGCGGACGAGGTCGAAGAGTTGCGCAACGCCGACGGCGGGTTCGACATCACTGCCACCATCGTTCACCCCGGCGGTATCTCGGAGCTCTACTACGGCCAGATCAAGGGCCCGCGGGTGCAGCTGAGCACCGACATGGTGATGCGCGGGTCACAGTCCAAGGATTACAGTGCGGCCACCCGGATTTTCGGCCTGGTCAACAATGACCTGTACTGGCGCTGGGACGTGGCCGCAGCCAAGGGCAAGGATCTGGCCCCGCACGCCTCGGCAATCCTCACCAAGCGCCCGTAAACCAGCCGGGACGGCCCGCCGGGCCTGCGGGTGTAGGACCGGCGCGCCCGCGGGGCGGCCTCCCCGGGAATTCGGCACCGCCGTCAGGAGTTGACCCCAATATGACCTACCGCAGCCCACTGCTTCTGCAGCCCGGCGCCGTCGAAGCCTCCGGGTCCGACGCCGGCGTTGCCGCCCACTACTCCGATCCGCTGCGTGAACAGCGTGCGCTGGCCCGCGGTGAAGCAGTGGTGGACCTGTCCCACCGCGGCGTGGTGACGGTGGCCGGTGAAGACCGGCTGAGCTGGCTCAATACCCTTTCGTCGCAGCTGCTGCTGAACCTGCAGCCCGGCCAATCCAGCGAGGCGCTGCTGCTGACGGTGCAGGGCCGGATCGAGTACGACGCCCGGATTGTGGACGACGGCGAACGCACCTGGCTGATCGTCGAATCCTTCGAGGCAGCGCCGCTGGCCGCATGGCTGGAATCGATGAAGTTCATGCTGCGGGTGAACATCGCGGATGTTTCCGCGGATTGGTCCGTGGTCGGTTCGGTCAAGCCGGTGCCCGCGTTCGATGGCAGGACCGTCTGGCGGGACCCGTGGCCGCAGATCGGCGCCGGCGGCTATGCCTACACCGGGATCGAGGAACCGCAGCATCCAGGCCTGGAACGGACATGGTACGAATATCTGCTGCCGGCCGCCGAACTCGAATCCACCGTCTCCGGTCTGCAGCTGGCAGGCGTCTGGGCGGCCGAGGCGCTGCGGATCGCGGCCTGGCGCCCGCGGTTCGGCGCGGAGACGGACGAGAAGACCATTCCGCACGAGCTGGACCTGCTCCGTACCGCCGTGCACTTGGCCAAAGGTTGCTACAAGGGCCAGGAAACCATCGCCCGCGTGCACAACCTGGGCCATCCGCCGCGCCGGCTGGTGTTCCTGCAGCTGGACGGCTCGCAGCACACGCTGCCTGCCCCGGGCAGCGACGTGCTGCTCGGCGACAAGCGCGTGGGAGCCATTACCTCCGCGGCGCAGCACTACGAAATGGGTCCGATCGCCCTGGCCGTGGTCAAGCGCTCGGCCGATCCGCAGGCCCAGCTGACGGTGGTGGACGGCGACGAGAGCTATGACGCCGCCCAGGAAGTCATTGTCACCACCGACGCCGGCCAGGTGGTCGGCCGGCAGACCGGGTTCCTGCGCGCGCCGCGCTGAGACGTTCGCGCGGAAGTTTGGGCAGGAAGCTCCCCCTGAAGTTTGGGCAGGAAGCTCCCCCTGTAGTTTGGGCAGGAAGCTCCCCCTGTAGTTTCGGCCGGTAGTTTCGGCAGGGCTGGTCCCTCGGCCGCCTAGTCCTTCGGCAGGATCACCGACGTCTGGGTCCCGGCGTCCCAGAAACCCAGGCTCGCGGCCAGCGCCCGCGAGGCCTCGTTGGATTCGTGTGAGCGCCACTGCGGGATGAGCCCGGAGGAGAGCGCCTCGTGGCCGGCGATGGCCGCGATCAGCGCACCGGCACCGCGGCGCCGGTAGCTGGGTGCGGTAAGCACCCCCACGTTGGCCAGGATCTGCTGCCACTCCTTGTAGCCGGCGCCGGCCATCGGCGTGCTGCCGTCAAGCAGCACAAAGGACTTGTCCATGCCGGCCAGCCCCACTTCATGGATGTCATCCGGCGGGCACATACCCTCCAGACGGGCGACGTCGCTGCCCGCGGTGGAAACGGTAACCTCCCGTTCGGGCTGCACCACGGGCAGATCGTCGGCGTAGGACAGCACCGCTCTGCCCAGTCCGTGGCCGCCGCGCTCCCGGCTCACCTGCATCAGCGTCTGGTGCTCCGCCAATTCGTCGTCCGGGTACTGGGCTGCCGCCTCCACCGCCCATTCCGGCCCGACCAGCGCGGATCTATCGAACAGGCGCACGAAGGTGAGCGCACCGGCGTCGTTGTTGATCTTGGTCAGCCGGCCTCCACCGGAGGCGAAGGCATTGTCGGCAAATCCCAGCAACCGCGCCCACGCCAGCAGCACAATGTCGGAGGTTCCTGCGTCCAATCGCATACCGGCCAGATTACTGAAGGCTCAGCCGAAGAGAACCCTTGCCTCGTCGTATCGGTGCTGCGGGACCGTTTTTAAATTGTTCAAAGCGGACTCGAATCCAACATGCGCGATGTCCGTGCCCTGCAGCGCCACCATGGTGCCCCAGCGTTCCTCCACGACCGAATCCACTACCGCCATTCCCAGCCGGGTGGCCAGCACGCGGTCGTAGCCGGAGGGAACTCCGCCGCGCTGGATGTGTCCCAGCGTGGTGGCCCGGGTTTCGATGCCGGTTCGCGCCTCCAGTTCCGGCGCCAGCCGTTCGCCGATGCCGCCCAACCGAGGCCGGCCGAACCGGTCCAGCCCGCGCTCGGCGTGCGGGCCCAGCTCGCCGTCCGGAACCCAGCCTTCTGCCACCACCACCAAGGGCGCGCGGCCGCGTTTCTGCGCGTGCAGCACCCACTCGGAGACCTGGTCCATAGTGACGCGCTGCTCCGGGATCAAGATGGCATGTGCGCCGGAGGCCATACCCGCGTGCAGCGCGATCCAGCCGACGTTCCGGCCCATGACCTCGGCGATCATACAGCGGTGGTGCGATTCGCCGGTGGTGCGCAACCGGTCGATGGCCTCGGTGGCGATCTGCACGGCGGTGTCGAAACCGAAGGTGTAGTCGGTGGCTTCCAGATCGTTGTCGATGGTCTTGGGCACGCCCACGATCTTCAGGCCGGCCAGGGTGAGCCGGTGTGCTCCGGCCAGGGTGCCCTCGCCACCGATCACGATGACCGCGTCGATGCCGAGCTTGTCCAAAGTCCGCTGGATGTTATCCGGGCCGCCGTTCGGGCCCTCGTACGGGTTCGTGCGGGAGGTGCCCAGGATGGTGCCGCCCTGCTTGGAAATACCCCGCACCTGGTGCCGCGGCAATTCCATGATGTCGCCCTCGACCACGCCCCGCCACCCGTCGCGGAAGCCCACGAACTCGTGCCCGTGCACGGTGATGCCTTTGAGCACGATGCCGCGGATCACCGCGTTCAGGCCGGGGCAATCCCCGCCGCTGGTCATGATGCCAATCCTCATGGGTACTCCTTCTCGGTGCCTGGCCGGTCAGTGCGAGCACCCCATTGAGCCCGCCTCGATTGTACGTAGGAACCCTGCCACAGTCACAAGGACGACGGCGGGGCGTCGCCGGGGTGAGTCGGTTGGCTGCCGGCGGGGTCGGTCGGCAGGATGCCGGCGGGCCGATGGGCGGGGCGTCGCCGGCGTCGGCCAGCCGGGTGTCGGAGTCCTCAGTACAAGCCGTCTGTTCCCGGCGGCATAACGTACCGGAGCCCCTGCTTCTGCGGAGGCTCCGGTACGTGGCTGTCGCTGGCAGCGCGGATCAGAACTTGCGGAGCAGGTTCTCCAGCGCGATGCTGCCATCGTATTTCGGCAGCAGGAGCCACAGCACCAAGTAGGTGCCGATGCCGATGCCGGGGAACAGGAAGATCAGCAGGGTGGCGATTCGCACCCACGTCACGTCCCAGCCGAACTTTGCCGCAATGCCACCGCAGATGCCGGCTACCCAGCGGTCGGGACCGCGGCGGACAGGGCTGGAGCGGAGTGCTCGGTAAAAAGTTTCCATTGAACCATGCTTTCGTGTTCGGGAGTTGTTGTCACTGGGGGTTCGGCTGTCTGGGTCCAAATGCTGCCCGGAAGCCGGAAGCCGGAAGCCGGAACCGGCGGCCCGGCGATATCGCGGGTCGCCCTGGGCTACCGGCCGCGGTTGCGGGTGGCGCTCAGCACCCCGGCGACCACCAGGGCGATGCCAGAACCGATCAGCAGGGCGATCAAGACATAGGCCCAGTTGAAGCTGATGTTCCACCACGTTCCGGCGACCACCAGCAGGCCGACGACCACGGCGATCAGTCCCCAGATGATGGTGCCCACGCGGGGCCGGCGATCATTGTCGTGACTAAGTTCAGTACTCATCGGGTCTGCTCCAGTTCGCTAACGGTCAGGATATCGACGCTGCTGACCACGCCCCTGATGGAGAGGACGATCTCCGGCGCGCCGCCGTCGTCGTTGATGATGTAGGTTCCCGGCTGCCAGACGCCGGACTGCCGCCCGCTGTCCTCGGGGGTGGCGTATTCGACGTTGCCCAGTGCCATCTGTGTTTCAACCTTGACCGGCACGTCGTCGGGAATGATGACGGTGACGGACGCGGCGACGGCGTTGACCGGGACGACGGCGGGGCCGCCGACGCGGGAACCGGACACGCTGCGCAGGTCCACGGTCCCGTTGCCGGCCACCACGCTGTAGCCGTCGCCCTCCGCCGGGGCGGAGGCGGAGGTCCAGGTGCGGTTGGAGGCAATGGCAAAGTTGTTTGCGGTCCACTGCATTCCGGCGGAAAAGACCAGCGACAGCACGAGTCCTACGGCGGCCAGGAATCCGAGGATTCCGGAGGTGCGGCCCAGGGCGCCCGTAACGACGACGCCGATGCCGATCACGATCAGCGCGGAGGCAATCGCGACAGGTACTACGTTCAGGCCCAGCTCAACGAATTCCAGTGCGTTCAGTCCCAGCACTGCGCCGGCGGCCAGCATGGCGGCGCCCAGGGTCAGTGCGATGGCTGCGCCCGAGGGGCCGCGGGGGCCAATCTTGGCCGGAACCGGTGCGGGCTGCGGGTACGGTCGCGGCTGCGGATACATCGGACGCGGTGTCCCCTGGAAACTGCCGGGGGTGCCGTGGCCGAATCCGGTCCCGGCAGCCGACGTCGAACCGTAGCTGGAGGTTGTGTTGTAGCCGGAGCCGGGGGAGTGGCTCAGGCCGGAGTGACTGCCCGGGGCCGGATCGGTGGAGGCCGGGTCGGCGGAGTTGGTAAACGCGGCGGTGCCGGGCCCGGAGGCAGTGGGTGCGGTCGGGAAGCCCGCGGCGCCGTGCTGCGGTGTTCCGGCGGGAGCACCGTCCTTGTTGCGCGTGGCGAGCCAGTAGACAAAGAACGCCACGGCGCCTATCCAGATGGCCGCCCAGACGAAACCGCCGAAGCCCCAGCCCCAATCGTTGGAGAACCAGCCGAAGGGCCGGCTGAACACCCCCAAAACGGTTAAGATCACTGCGCCGGTCATGCCGGCAGTCCAGCTGCTGCGGCCTGCTTCTTCGGCATGGATACGGCCGTCCGGCTCGGGCAGCAGCGCCCAGGCAATGCCGTAGAGCAGCCCGCCGAGGCCACCGAAGACGGCCAGCAGGATGAACAGCCCGCGGACCAGGATCGGGTCCAGCCCGATCCGGTGCCCGATGCCGGAGGCAACGCCGCCGATCCAGCGGTCCTGCCCGCGGGTGATGCCGAGGTTGCGAAACCAGCTGAAAAACGGGTTGCTCGGCGGCGGCACCGGCGTTCCGGGCGGCGGGGGAGGGAAAGCTCCGGAAGCGCCCGACGGCGGAGGCGGCGGAAAGCCGCCGTTGCCGCCGTCAAACCCTGGTCCGCCGGTGTGGCCCGATCCTGCCGGTCCACCGGAGAAGCCGGATCCGATCGGCGTGGTCGGGTAGGTTGCCGAGGCAAGGGGCTCGGTGGGATTGGTTCCACGGTCGGCGCGGGAAGCGTCGTCGGGCTGTGCTGCCTCGACGGGCTCAGCCTCGTCGTAGCGTGCAGCGTCGTCGGCGTGGGTAGCCGCAGCCGGCGCAGAGTCGGGCTCGGAGTCGGGCTCGGCAGCGTCTGCTTCCACAGTCGCCGGTTCTGCGGCAGTTGCTTCGACGATCTCAGGCTCGCCGGATGCGGATGCCGGGGCGGGCCCGGAAGCGGGTTCGGGAACGGCCGGCTGCTGGTCCGGTTCGTCGGTGCGGTCAGTGCCGTCATTGTCAGTGCCGTCATTCTCGGACGGGGTCGGTGCGTGTGAGGTCATAGTTAGATCATTCCAACTGGCCGCACCTTCCTCTATGGGGTGCCACCCTGACCCTTCCCTGACCGCCCGGCCGGGGTTCCCCTGAATTCGCGCCTGATGGTAGGTCGGGGGCTGCGGCGCATGCTTGGATTAACCCATGCGAGAACCACTCATCCGGTCGACCGAGGACCGCATCATTGCGGGCGTGTGCGCGGGCCTGGCCCGGCATCTGAACGTCTCGGTCGGAATCGTCCGGGTGGGCATGGTGGCTCTGGCGCTCGCCGGCGGCGCCGGGGTGCTGCTGTACATCTGGCTCTGGCTGCTGGTGCCGACCGCCGCCGATGAAGCCCTGGCCGCCGAGCGCGCCTTCAACCCACGCGACATCGCGGAGAACTTCGCCCGGGGCTTCGGCGCACCGGCCAACCCGGACGGCAACGGCCCGGCTGCCCCGCCAGTCCGCCGTCCCGTCAACCAGCCGCTCCCTCAGCCCGGGACCCCTGCACCGATCGCCGCAGGCACCGGCACACGCCGACTGCTGCAGCGCGGCGGCAAGGAAATCCTGATCGGCGCGGCCCTGGTGCTGGCGGGCGGTGCCGTCGTCGCACAGATCGCCGGCATCAACCTTCCGTGGGGCACCTGGCTGCCCGTCCTCGCCATTGCGGCCGGCGCAGCGATCGCCTGGATGCAGTTGGACGATTCCCGGCGCAGCGGACTGATGGACCGCGCCGGTGCCACCGGTGCGCAGGGCGCCGTGCGGTTGCTGGCCGGGCTTGTGCTGGTAGTGGCCGGCATCGTCACCATGGTCTCCGGGTCGATCACGTGGGAGGCGATGTGGCCCACCTTGTTTGCCTCCCTGGCCGTCCTGGCCGGCGTCCTGCTGGTCTTGGCACCGTGGGTGCTGAAGTATTGGCGCGATCTGGAGACCGAGCGCTCCGGCCGCATCCGCGAGACCGAACGCGCCGAAATCGCCGCGCACCTGCATGATTCGGTGCTGCAGACGCTCGCGCTGATCCAGAACCGCGCGGGGTCGGAACAGGACGTCACCCGACTGGCCCGCGCGCAGGAACGCGAACTGCGGGAGTGGCTGTACCGGGACAAGCGGCAGGAAGAAGGCAACTTGGTGGACCGGGTGAAGGCGGTGGCCGCGGAGATCGAAGACGCGTACGGGCACCCGGTGGATGTGGTGGCCGTTGGTGATGCGGAGATGACCGACCGGCACGAGGTGCTGGTGCATGCCACCCGGGAAGCGGTGCAGAACGCGGCTAAACATGCAGGGGGTGGCATCTCGGTCTATGTTGAGTGCACACCCGGTCGCAGCGAAGTCTTCGTCCGCGACCGCGGTCCCGGGTTCGAACTGGCGTCTGTGCCGCCGGACCGGATGGGCGTGCGCGAATCGCTGATCGGCCGGATGGAACGCCACGGCGGGCAGGCCCGGATCCGCAATACCGGCAGCGGCACCGAAGTCCACCTCAGCTTGGAACACCCTCAGGAAGGAACCGCATCGTGACCGAACCTATCCGCGTGGTCGTTGTGGACGACCACGCCATCTTCCGCTCCGGCTTGAAGGCCGATCTGGACGAGCGGATCGAGGTGGTCGCCGAGGCGGCGACCGTGGAGCAGGCGATTGCGGCCATCCATGAGCAGCGGCCCTCCGTGGTGCTGCTGGACGTGCACCTGCCCGGCGGCCGGGGCGGCGGCGGTGCCGAGGTAGTTGCCGGCTGCGCAGCCTTGCTGGGCGAGACCAAGTTCCTGGCCCTGAGCGTTTCCGACTCCGCCGAAGACGTGGTCACTGTCATCCGGGCCGGCGCCCGCGGCTATGTCACCAAGACCGTATCCGGGGCGGAAATTTCCGACGCCGTTCAGCGCGTGGCCGGCGGCGACGCCGCCTTCTCGCCGCGACTGGCCGGGTTCGTGCTGGACGCCTTCGGCACGGCAGCAGTTGCCAACGTCGACGACGAACTGGACAAGCTCTCCGCCCGTGAGCTGGAGGTCATGCGGCTGATCGCCCGCGGCTACCAGTACAAGGAAGTGGCCAAGGAGCTGTTCATCTCCATCAAGACGGTCGAAACCCACGTCTCGTCCGTGCTGCGTAAGCTGCAGCTCTCCTCCCGGCACGAGTTGACCCGCTGGGCCGTCGACCGCCGGATCCTTTAGCCACCGGGGCGCCGGAACGCTCAGCAGGCTAGTGTCATGGACTCGGTGATGGCTCTGCGCCAGCAAGGCAGAATTGCACGTTGGTGTCGGCTGCGGGACTCAGGTGTCAGGGCCCGATGTATGAAGGAAGCCGTTCACGCGGGGACCATTCATCGGATCAGATTTGGTCTTTACGCTGTTCCAGATGTTGTCGCTGAATATGCACAAGCCAAGGCGATGGGTGCCTCCGTCGGGTGTTTCAGTGCGGGGGCGTTGCACGGCTTGTGGGTGCATCGGCCTCACCGCGGCCTCCCTGTGAGTGCTCCGCGCAGCGTTGCCAGGCCGCGCTTTGGCAAGGGTGTATCGAACGCGTGATTCACACGGCACAGTCGTTCCGATGGACGTCTGCCTCCGGCAGGTCCTGAATTGCCTCCCACTCAGAGAAGCGCTGGTCGTCGTGGAGTCTGCCGTCGTTCAAGGCTTTGACGGTGGAGGAGGTGTTTCGGCTCAGCCGTGGACGGGGGAGCAAGCGGGCCGACGAGGTCATTGCTGCCATCAATCCTGCATCCATGTCAGCGCCTGAAACGCTCGCTCGCCAGGCGCTGCGTTCGTCGGGTTACAAGGTGGTCTGTCAGCGACGGATCGAAGGGGTGGGCAGGATCGATCTGGAAGTCGAGGACCGCTTGCTGCTGGAAATCGACGGCAAGGCCCATCACTCCGACGAGGCGTCCGTCATCGAGGACCGGCGCCGCTGGAACGAGCTGACATTCCTCGGCCGGGACCTGCCAGTACTGCCTGCCCGGGATATTCTCGATGATCCAGAGTCCGTCTTGCGGCATGTTGACCGGTACTTCGCCGGCAATGCTGTGGCAGCCGCTCGGGCGGGCTAGCGAAGCATCGCAGCTCGAGGCCCCGGGCCCGAAGGCCCGGGGCCTCGAGCCGGCTTACTTGGCTTTGCCTAGGAACTCCTGCAGGCGGCCGACACCGGTAGCCAGGTCGTCGTCGCCGAGGGCGTAAGACAGCCGCACGAAGCCGGACGGTCCAAAAGCCTCACCGGGGACGACGGCCACCTCGACCTGATCGAGGATCAGGGCGGCCAGCTCGGCGGAGGTCGCCGGACGGATGGTGCCGTCCGCCGTCGGGAATTCCTTGCCCAGCAAGCCGCGGACGTCGGCGTAGGCGTAGAACGCCCCCTTCGGCGTCGGGCATTCCACGCCGTCGATGGCGTTCAGGGCGTCCACCATGGCCTTGCGGCGCCGGTCGAAGGCGACCTTCATTTCGTCCACCGCGGTCAGCGGCCCGGAGACTGCAGCCAGCGCGGCCATCTGGGACACGTTGGCCACGTTGGAGGTGGCGTGCGACTGCATGTTGGTGGCGGCCTTGACCACGTCGTTCGGACCGATCATCCAGCCCACGCGCCAGCCGGTCATCGCGTAGGTCTTGGCGACGCCGTTGAGGATGACCACCTTGTCGCCCAGCTCCGGCGCCGCGGTAGCGATGGACGTGAACGGCATCCCGTCGTAGGTGAGGTGTTCGTAGATCTCGTCGGTGATCACCCACAAGCCCTTGGCGGCGGCCCAGCGGCCGATCTCGGCCACCTGCTCCGGCGAGTAGACCGCGCCGGTCGGGTTGGACGGGGAGACGAACAGCAGCACCTTGGTGTTGTCGGTCAGGACGGCCTCAAGTTGGTCGATCGTCACCAGGTAGCCCTGCTCCGGTCCGGCGAAAACCTCCACCGGGACGCCGCCTGCCAGCCGGATGGCCTCCGGGTACGTGGTCCAGAACGGGGTGGGGACCAGGACCTCGTCGCCCGGATCCAGCAAGGTGGCGAACGATTCGTAGACGGCCTGCTTGCCGCCGTTGGTCACCAGTACCTGGGACGGATCCACCTGGAAGCCGGAGTCACGCAGCGTCTTCTCCGCGATGGCCTGCTTCAGTTCCGGCAGCCCGCCGGCGGGGGAGTAGCGGTGGAAACGCGGCTGCCGCGCGGCTTCGATGGCGGCCTCGACGATGTACTCCGGAGTGGGGAAATCCGGTTCGCCCGCGCCGAAACCGATCACCGGTCGTCCGGCAGCCTTCAGCGCCTTGGCCTTGGCATCGACGGCGAGGGTGGCGGATTCGGCGATGGACGCGATGCGCCGGGAGACGCGGGCGTTGGCAGGCATGGGATTCCCGTCTTCAGTAGCGTGTAGGACTGTTCCATAGTCTAGGTGCAGGCCGTCGGCCATGTCCTGTCCGAGGAGGCGCCGCGGCCGGCTGCACGCCCGGCGCGGCGGCCGGCGAGCCGCCGGTGGTCAATGGGCAGGCTGAAATGTTGCATAATGGATCAGTCGCCTCATCGAGGTGGCAAAACGGGGTCCGGTTCGACGTCGGCGCATCGCTGGCGTAAACTAGATCTCCGGTGTTGAAAACGCCATGATGTTCCATGCCCGCCCGGCGGGAGCGTCAGGCGCTATTCGGCTCCATAGGGTAGTGGCGCAATTGGTAGCGCAGCGGTCTCCAAAACCGCAGGTTGCAGGTTCGAGTCCTGTCTGCCCTGCGCAGAACCGTCGCAGATAAGACTGCAGCAGTTCAGCATCCCAGCACGAAGCAGTGGTTCAGGCCGGCCGAGGCCGACCGGGGCCGGACACCGGACAGAATGAGTGAGGCCAGGTTGACCGATACGGCTGCCAATAGTCCCAAGGGACGCCCCACCGGACGAAAGACCGACAAGCGCGGTTTCTTCGCCCGGATCATTTTGTTTGTCCGCCAGACCATCGCAGAACTCAAAAAGGTCGTCACGCCGACCCGCAGGGAACTGGTGAACTACACGCTGGTGGTGATCGCTTTCGTGGCCATCATGATGCTGCTCGTTACGCTGCTGGATCTGGTTTTCGGCCAGGCCGCGTTCTTCGTCTTCGGAGACGGCATACCCGAACAGTAACGCCCGTGTATGCGGCAGCCGTACGGATGGACGACGACGACGGCGGAAAGCCGGCGCGAGCCAAGTGAGCTGAAGAAGAAAGCAGGAAGCCAAGTGTCCGACCAGGAACTCGAAGCCCAGAACTCCGAAGAGAACGTGGAGCTGGAAGCAGACGAGCAGGTTACCGAGACCGGCACCGACGAGGTGTCGGCTTCCGGCGTTGAAGCCGAAGAGACTGCCGGTACCGATCTGGCCAGCGAGCTTGACCAGGCCGCCGAAGACGCCCCGGTTCTCGACGAGGCGGCCGAAGCCGCCGCCGAGGCAGGCATGACCGAAGCCGCCGCAGCCGATGAGGCCGCGGAAGAGGTCGAGCAGACCGAAGAGGAAGCGCTGGAAGCCTTCCGCGCCAAGCTGCGCCGCCAGCCAGGCGACTGGTACGTCATCCACTCCTACGCCGGCTACGAAAACCGCGTGAAGGTCAACCTGGAGACCCGTATCCAGACCCTGAACATGGAGGATTTCATCTACGAAATCCAGGTCCCCATGGAAGAGGTCGTGGAGATCAAGAACACCACGCGCAAGCTGGTCAAGCGTGTGCGCATCCCCGGCTACGTGCTGGTCCGGATGGACCTGACCGACGCCTCCTGGGGCGCGGTCCGCCACACTCCGGGCGTGACCGGCTTCGTGGGCAACGCCCACAACCCCGTGCCGCTGAGCCTCAAGGAAGTTGCTTCCATGCTGGAGCACACCATTACCGGCGCCAAGCCGGAGGCCGGTGGCAAGGCAGCGGGCAAGGCCGCAGCCTCGAGCACGCCGATCACCGTCAACTTCGAGGTCGGCGAGTCGGTGACCGTCAACGACGGGCCGTTCGAGACCCTGCCGGCGACGATCTCCGAGATCAAGCCGGAATCCCAGCAGCTGGTGGTGCTGGTGACCATCTTCGAGCGCGAAACCCCGGTGACGCTCTCGTTCAGCCAGGTCACCAAGATCCAGTAACCCAAGACTTCGTGCGGATACGGACCCGCTTTGTCCGGATCCGCACGGGCGGCCGCCACGCCATGGCGGCCAACCACCGCAGGCACGCTCCTGTGCCGCGGTACGTAATGTGAGAGAAGGACCCGATATGGCCCCCAAGAAAAAGGTCACCGGCCTCATCAAGCTGCAGATCCAGGCAGGCGCCGCCAACCCGGCACCGCCGATCGGTCCGGCGCTTGGTCAGCACGGTGTCAACATCATGGAATTCTGCAAGGCGTACAACGCCGCCACGGAATCCCAGCGCGGAAACGTGATCCCGGTTGAAATCACGGTCTACGAAGACCGCTCCTTCACCTTCATCACCAAGACCCCGCCGGCAGCCGAGCTGATCAAGAAGGCCGCAGGCGTGCAGAAGGGTTCGGCTACCCCGCACACCAACAAGGTTGCCAAGCTGACCCAGGCGCAGGTCGACGAGATCGCCACCACCAAGATGGACGACCTCAACGCCAACGACATCAAGGCTGCTGCCAAGATCATCGCCGGCACCGCCCGCTCCATGGGCATCGAGGTCGAGTAGCGAGGAGCTCGCGTACGGTGAGGGCCGAGGAACGAGGCACTCGCCGGAAGCAAGCACCGCAGCTGCTCGACAATGGAGCACTGTCGAGGGCTAAGCACCCTCAAACCGGTGGTCGTCCAAGGCAAACGTCCTGTTTCGGCCCCACCAAGACAATTCAAAAAAACGACGGCGAGATAGCTCGCCAAAGGTGGGAACACCGCCGTCGTTGTGGCAGGGCCGAGCGCGGTCCGCAGACCACAACTGCACAAGGAGAAAAAGCAGATGGCAAAGCGCAGCAAAGCATATGAGGCAGCTGTAGCCAAGATCGAGGCGGACAAGCTTTACGCCCCGGTCGAGGCAATCACCCTGGCCAAGGAGACCAACCCCTCCAAGTTCGACGCGACCGTCGAGGTGGCTTTCCGCCTCAGCGTTGACCCGCGTAAGGCCGACCAGATGGTCCGCGGCACGGTCAACCTGCCGCACGGCACCGGCAAGACCGCCCGCGTGCTGGTCTTCGCCACCGGCGACAAGGCTGAGGCCGCAATCGCCGCCGGCGCCGACTTCGTTGGCTCGGACGACCTGATCGAGAAGATCCAGGGCGGCTGGACCGACTTCGACGCCGCCGTGGCGACGCCGGAACTGATGGGCAAGGTCGGCCGCCTGGGCAAGGTCCTGGGTCCGCGTAACCTGATGCCGAACCCGAAGACCGGTACGGTGACCCCGGACGTGGCCAAGGCTGTCAACGACATCAAGGGCGGCAAGATCGACTTCCGCGTCGACAAGCACGCCAACCTCCACTTCATCATCGGCAAGGTGTCCTTCGACGCCAACAAGCTGGTGGAGAACTACGCCGCCGCCCTGGAAGAGGTGCTGCGCCTGAAGCCGTCCGCTTCCAAGGGCCGCTACATCTCCAAGGCAACGGTCGCCACCACCTTCGGCCCCGGCATCTCCGTGGACCCGAACGTGACCAAGGTGGCCGTGGAGGCCTAGTCAGGACTTCACGTGCGCCGGGCAACGGCGTCCGCCGGCAATGGCCGCAGCATCATGCTGCGGCCATTGCCCTTTAATTTGGCCGTTGAGGCGATTGGCCGTTTAGCTACTGGCACCGGCGGAGTTTTAGGTGGTCTTGTCGGCTTCCGGAGTGTGTACGACCACGACCGGGCAATGTGCGTGTGCCACACAAGCCGAGCTGACGGAGCCGACCAGCAAGCCGCCGAAACGCCCGTGCCCGCGGCGCCCGACCACCAGCATCCGGGCACCTTTGCTGGCCTCGATCAAGGCCTGCCGGGCGGCTCCCCGCACCAGACGTGTCCGGACGTTGTTGTCCGGGCCCAGAGCCTTGTTGACGGAGTCCTGCAGGATCTGCCCGGCCCGCTCTTTGAACCCGTCAATTCCCATGACCGTGTAGCCGTCGTACATCTGCGGAAACTCCCAGACGGCGATGGCTTCAACGTCGGCGCCGAGCGGTTCGGCCAGGCGTTGGGCCTCACGCAGGGCCGCGAGGGAAGCGTCGGAGCCATCGACTCCGACGACGACTATGCCGCTGGCGCTGTTGCTGGCCATGGCTGTCTCCGATCCTTGTGTCCGCTGTGGTGTTCTGGCGCAGGCCTGCACCCGGCCCCGGGCCGGTCCTGTGTTTGGTCAGCCTACGCCGGACCGCCCGTCCCTTCCATCCTGTTCCGGGTGCGCCGCCCGCCGTGTGGTGCGGGTAGGCCGGGCCGGCGGCGGGAGCACCGGCTCTGGTGTCGGCCACAGGCCATGCCGTAAGGTGATTGGTAAGACTCAATCACTTGCGAGAGGCCGAAGGAGCAGGCATGCCCACCACGTCGATCACGATCGTGCCGCTGCCGATCCCGGAGACACTAGTTGGTTCAGCCGGTGCGGACTTCACCGCATCCGTGGAGCTGGCCAATCTGGTCACCTGCCTGATTTGGGGGAATAACGATTTCTGGGTCAGCCCGGCGGCTAGGCTGGAGGGTTCCCGCGGCAACGACTACACGGTCACCTACCTCTGGGCTGCCAAGGACGGCGACCGGCACGTGGGCCGTGGCGTGTTGGAACTGTCGCTGCAAGACAACGAACAGAACGGCTATGTATTTGTGGCGGTCCACCCGGAGTACCGACGCCGGGGGATCGGCCGGCGGCTCTTGGCCGAAGCCGAGGCGTTCGCCGGCAGCCGGGGGCGGACCACGCTGCAGGCCTGGAGCGAGCACCCTGCCGGTTTCGAGCTGGAGGGCCCGGATATGGTCCAGGCCGAAACGGGCATCGGTTCGCTGCCCACGGCGTCACCTGCCGTACGGTTCGCCGAGGCCAGCGGCTTCCGGTTGGAGCAGGTGGAGCGGTGCAGTCGCATGCCGATACCCGCCGACCCCGTCGGCCTGGCCGACCAGTTAGCGACCGCCGCGGCGACAGCCGGCGGCAGCTACCGGCTGGTGGAATGGGCCGACAACTGCCCGCCGGATTACCTGGATGGCTATGCTGCCCTCCGCCAGCGGATGAGCACCGACGTTCCGCTCGGAGAGCTCGACTTCGAGGAGGAGGCCTGGGACGCGGCCCGGGTGCGCCACAAGGAAGCGAACCTTCAGCGCATGAACGGTCGAAGCCTGGTGGTTGCAGTCCGGCACGTCCCCACCGGCGAGCTGGTGGGGCATACCGTGCTCGAGTGGTTTCCGGAGCAACCCGAGGTCGTTTACCAGGAGGACACCCTGGTGCTGCGGGCCCACCGCGGCCACCGGCTGGGCCTGTGGATGAAGGCCCGCAACCTGCAGCGCCTCGCGGAGTCCTGGCCGCCGGGCCGCCGGCTGTACACCTGGAACGCGGCGGAGAACAGCAACATGCTGGACATCAACATTGCCCTTGGCTTCACTCCGGCCGGCTACGAGGCCGCCTGGCAAAAGAAGCTGCACGCCTCCCGGCCATAGGGGCCCATCGAAAGCCAGCGGAATTATCCGGGGTGTACCGAAAAGGCTGGTCTTAGTCACATCCTTTCCCTAGGGTGGGCCACATGGCAGCCGGACCGATCAAACCAGGTACAGACGGCAGCGCATCCGACGCGATGCTGGCCGTGGGCAAATTCTTCACCCGCTGGGAAGAATCCGACGACGGCCGGGCCGTCTTCCGCCAAGGCGGCCGCGCGGGCGACGTTTTCTACCGCGACCGCTGGAGCCATGACAAGGTGGTCAGGTCCACGCACGGCGTGAACTGCACCGGCTCCTGCTCTTGGAAGGTGTATGTCAAGGACGGCATCATCACCTGGGAGGCGCAGCAGACCGACTACCCATCGGTCGGCCCAGACCGTCCCGAATACGAGCCCCGCGGTTGCCCCCGCGGGGCTGCTTTTTCTTGGTACACCTATTCGCCCACGCGCGTGCGCTACCCGTACGTGCGCGGTGTGCTGGTCCAGATGTACCGGGAAGCCAAGGAGCGGCTGAAGGACCCCGTGCTGGCCTGGGCAGACATCCAGTCCGACCCCGAGCGCCGGCACCGCTACCAGCAGGCCCGCGGCAAGGGCGGGCTGGTGCGCACCAGTTGGGCCGAGGCGGTGGAAATCGCGGCCGCGGCACACATCCACACCATCAAGACCTACGGCCCGGACCGGGTGGCCGGGTTCTCGCCGATCCCGGCCATGTCCATGGTCAGCCATTGCGTCGGCACCCGTTTCATCCAGCTGATCGGCGGGGTGATGACCAGTTTCTACGACTGGTACGCGGATCTCCCGGTGGCCAGCCCGCAGGTCTTCGGCGACCAGACGGATGTGCCCGAATCCGGGGACTGGTGGGATTCCACCTACCTGATGATGTGGGGCTCCAACGTTCCCGTGACCCGCACGCCGGACGCGCACTGGATGGCGGAGGTCCGCTACCGGGGCACCAAGGTGGTCACCGTGAGCCCGGACTACGCGGACAACACCAAGTTCGCCGATGACTGGCTGCCTGCGCAGGCCGGCACCGATGCGGCGCTGGCCATGGCCATGGGACATGTGGTGCTGAAGGAGTTTTTCGTGCAGCGCGAGGTCCCGTTCTTCACCGACTACGTCAAGCAGTACACCGACCTGCCGTTCCTGATCACGCTGACTCCCTCGCCGGACGGATCGTCGCTGGTGCCCGGAAAGTTCCTCACCGCGGCCGACCTGGCGGAGGAAGCCTCGGCCGAGGACGCCGAGTGGAAGACCGTGCTGCTCGATGAGGTCAGCGGTGAACCGGTAGTGCCGAACGGCTCCATGGGCTTCCGCTACAACAAGACCGATGCGGGCAAATGGAACCTGGATCTGGCCGGCGTCCGTCCGCAGCTGAGCCTGTACGCTCCGGGCACCGAAGCCCGGGAAGTTCTGCTGCCCTGCTTTGAGGCCCCGGACGGGTCGGGATCCGTGCTGCGCCGCGGCGTGCCGGTCCGGCAGGTGGGGGACAAGCTCGTGACCACGGTCTATGACCTGATGCTGGCGCAGTATGGAGTGGGCCGGGACGGCCTGCCCGGCGAATGGGCGGGGGATTACGACGACGGATCCACGCCTTACACTCCCGCGTGGCAGGAAGCGATCACCTCGGTTCCGGCGAAGAAGTGCATCAAGATTGCCCGCGAGTTTGCCCGCAACGGGGAACAATCCAAGGGCCGCTCGATGATCATCATGGGGGCCGGCATCTGCCAGTGGTTCCACGGTGACGCCACCTACCGGTCGATTCTCTCGCTGCTGCTGCTGACGGGATCGATGGGCCGCAACGGCGGAGGCTGGGCACACTACGTGGGTCAGGAGAAGACCCGGCCCATCACCGGCTGGGTATCGCTGGCCAACGCGCTGGACTGGTCCCGCCCGCCGCGGACGATGACGGGAACCTCCTACTGGTACATGCACACCGGCCAGTGGCGCAATGACGGCTACTCCGCCGGATCGTTGAGTTCGCCGCTGGCCGAGGGGAACCTGGCCGGCATGCACACCGCGGACACCATCTCGCAGTCCGCGCGGCTGGGTTGGATGCCGTTCTATCCGCAGTTTGACCGGAACCCGCTGGCGGTGGCGGAGGAAGCCGAAGCCGCCGTCGCCGCGGGCCAGGCGGACGACGCCGCCGGGTACGTCGCCGCCCGGCTGGCCGACGGCGCGCTGACACCCGCCGTCGAAGATGTGGATGCGCCGGAGAACTGGCCACGGACGCTGATGCTTTGGCGCTCCAACCTGATGGGGTCCTCGGCCAAGGGCAACGAATACTTCCTGAAGAACCTGCTGGGCACCCACCACAACGTGCTGGGCAACGAGGCCGAGGCCGGCATGACCCGCCCGAAGGAGGTCAGATGGCACGAGGAGACACCGGAGGGCAAGCTGGATCTGCTGTGTTCGGCGGACTTCCGGATGACCTCCACCACGCTGCTCTCCGACGTGGTGTTCCCGGCCGCCACCTGGTACGAAAAGCACGACTTGTCCTCCACCGACATGCATCCCTTTGTGCACGCGTTCACGCCGGCCATTGACCCCCCGTGGGAGACCAAATCGGACTTCGAGATGTTCCACCTGCTGGCCCAGGAGTTCTCACGCCAGGCCGCAACGCATCTGGGCGTGCGCAAGGACCTGGTCAGCGTGCCGCTGCAGCACGACACCAAGGGGCAGATCGCCCAGCCCGGCGGCGTGGTCCGGGACTGGCGGGACGGAACCACGGAACCGGTGCCGGGCAAGACCATGCCGAACTTCGCCGTCGTCGAACGCGACTACACGGCCATCGCAGACAAGCTTGCCGCCGTCGGACCGCTGGCGGACCAGCTCGGCTTCACGGTCAAGAACATCACGTACAAACTCGATCACGCCTTGGACTGGCTGGCCCAGAAGAATGGCGTGATGCTCGGCGGCGCCGCGGACGGACGCCCGGCCATCGAGACGGACGCCAAGCTCGCCGAGGCGATCCTGACCTTCTCCGGCACCACCAACGGCGAACTGGCGGTGCACGGCTTCCGGGAGCTGGAGAAACAGACCGGCCGGGACCTGGTGGACCTGGCCCTGGGGTCGGAAGAAAAGCACATCACGTTCGCCGACACCCAGGCTGCACCGGTGCCGGTGATCACCTCGCCCGAGTGGTCGGGCTCGGAGACCGGCGGTCGGCGCTACGCACCCTTCACCACCAACATCGAACGGCTCAAACCGTTCCACACCTTGACCGGCCGGATGCATTTCTTCCTGGACCATGACTGGATGCGCGACCTCGGCGAGGCGCTGCCCATCTACCGCCCGCCGCTGGATATGCACCGGCTTTTCGGCGAGCCGAAGCTTGGCCGGGACGGCTCTAAGGAGATCACGGTCCGCTACCTGACCCCGCACAACAAGTGGTCCATCCATTCCGAATACCAGGACAACCTGTTCATGCTCTCGCTCTCCCGCGGTGGCCCGGTCTGCTGGATCAGCCAGGAGGACGCCGCGTCCATCGGGGTGCTGGACAACGACTGGGTCGAGTGCGTGAATGCGAACGGCATGTTTGTCTGCCGGGCGATCGTCAGCCACCGGATGCCGGAAGGCGTGGTCTACGTCCACCATGCCCAGGAGCGCATTATCGACGTACCAAAATCCGAAGCCACCGGCCGGCGCGGCGGCATCCACAACTCGGTGACCCGGCTGCTGGTCAAGCCCACGCATTTGATCGGCGGGTACGCCCAACTGGCCTACGCCTTCAACTACCTGGGCCCCACCGGAAACCAGCGGGACATGGTCAGCACCATTCGCAAGCGTTCGCAGGAGGTCAGGTACTGATGAAAGTCATGGCTCAAGTCGGTATGGTGATGAACCTGGACAAGTGCATCGGCTGCCACACCTGCTCCGTCACCTGCAAACAAGCCTGGACCAACCGCGCCGGCACCGAATACGTCTGGTTCAACAATGTGGAGACCCGGCCGGGGCAGGGTTATCCGCGGCGCTATGAGGACCAGGACCGGTGGCGCGGCGGCTGGGAGCTGAACCGCCGCGGCCGCCTGAAGCTCAAGGCCGGCGGCCGGGTCAAGAAACTGCTGGGCATCTTCGCCAGTCCCGTCCAACCCGAGCTCAACGACTACTACGAACCATGGACCTACGACTACGAGACGCTGACCGAAGCGCCGCTCGGCGACGACTTCCCGGTGGCCCGGCCCAAGTCCCTGATCACCGGCGAGGACACCAAGATCGAATGGTCCGCGAACTGGGACGACAACCTGGGCGGTACTTCGCAGCTAGGCCACCTGGACCCGATCGTGGAGAAGATCCGCAGGGACTCCGAAGACAAGATCAAATTCGAGTTCGAACAGACTTTCATGTTCTACCTGCCGCGGATCTGCGAGCACTGTCTGAACCCCTCCTGCATGGCCTCCTGCCCGTCCGGGGCCATCTACAAGCGCGAAGAAGACGGGATCGTGCTGGTGGACCAGGACCGGTGCCGCGGCTGGCGCCAGTGCATCACGGGCTGCCCGTACAAGAAGATGTACTTCAACCACAAGTCCGGCAAGGCCGAGAAGTGCACGTTCTGCTACCCGCGCATCGAAGTAGGCATCCCCACGGTGTGTTCGGAGACCTGCGTGGGCCGGCTGCGCTACCTCGGGATTTTCCTGTACGACGCCGATGCGGTCACCGAGGCAGCGTCGGTCCCGGACGAGAGGGATCTCTACCAGGCCCAGCTGGACCTGATGCTGGACCCGAACGACCCGGAGGTCATCGCCGCCGCCCGTGCCGAAGGCATCCCCGAAGACTGGCTGGACGCCGCCCGGCGCTCGCCGGTCTATCACCTGGCGAAGGTCTACAAAGTGGCGCTGCCGCTGCACCCGGAATACCGGACCATGCCGATGGTCTGGTACGTGCCGCCGCTCTCGCCGGTGGTTGACCTGCTCAGCGACCAGGGCCACGACGCCGAGGACGCGGACAACTTGTTCGGGGCCATCGAAGCGCTTCGCGTCCCGGTCGAGTATCTGGCCGAACTGTTCACCGCCGGCGACACGGAGATCGTCACCGGCGTGCTGCGCAAGCTGGCGGCCATGCGCGCCTACATGCGCGGCATCAGCCTGGGCAACGACGCGGAAGAGTCGATCGCCGGCTCGGTGGGCATGAATGGCGAGCGGATGTACGAAATGTACCGGCTGATGGCGATTGCGAAGTACAACGAGCGCTATGTCATTCCCAAAGCGCACGTCGAACAGGCGCACAACTTGGAGGAGATCGGCTGCTCGCTGGATTTCGAAGACGGTCCCGGTATGTACGCATCGGAAGCCTTCGGTGAAGCCAGCGGACGGCCTACGCCGGTAGCGGTGGAGAACTTCTACGCGCTGAAGCAACGCCAGACCACCGCCGGCCATGCCGAACCCGGGGAACTGCGTGGCCGGGTCAATCTGCTCAACTGGGACGGCCGCGGCGTGCCGCGCGGGATGTTCCCCGAGCAGGACACCCCGCAGATGTCTCCGGATTCGCCCGCCCATGAAGGCGGCGCCGCCGGACCCGGCCCGGACGCCGGTGGGCCGAGCGACCAGGCCGGACCGAGCGGCAACCCGTTGGAGAGCCGGCCATGACGCGGCGAAACCGGGTCACCTATCTGGCGGCGTCCTGGTGCCTGTCCTACCCGGACCAGGAGCTGATGGGCCGGATTCCACTGATCCGCCGGGCGGTCGCCGAGTTTCCCGGGCTGGACCGCCCTTTCCGCGACGTGCTGCAGGCGCTCACCACCATGCCACTAGAGGAGTCGCAGGCCCGCTACGTCCAGGAGTTCGATCTCAGCCGCCGGCATGCGCTTCACCTGTCCTACTGGACCGACGGCGACACGCGGCGCCGCGGCGAGGTCCTGGCCGGTTTCAAGCGGGTCTACCGGGACAGCGGCATGCTGGTGGACCTGCACGGTGAACTTCCCGACTACCTGCCCATGGTGCTTGAGTTCGCTGCCACCGTGGATCTGGACGTCGGCCGCAAGGTGCTGAGCGACTACCGGCCCAGCCTGGAAATGCTGCGGTTGGCCCTGGTGGACGACAACCTTCCGCACGCCGCCGTGTTGCAGGCGGTCTGCGACTCCCTGCCGGGCAAATCACCCGCCGACCGCCAGCAGATCATGAAAATGGCTGGCTACGGACCGCCTGCCGAGACTGTGGGACTGGACCCCTACGACCCCCGGCTGCTCCCACTCGCAGGAGGAGAACAATGACCGACATCGTGCTCTGGGGCGTGCTGCCCTATGTTATGGTCGCGATTCTGGTGGGCGGCAGCATCTGGCGCTACAAATACGACCAGTTCGGCTGGACCACGCGGTCCTCCCAGCTGTATGAATCCAAGCTGCTGCGGATCGCTTCGCCGGTGTTCCACTTCGGCATCCTGGCCGTCATCGCCGGCCACTTCTTCGGCTTGGTCATCCCGAAGAGCTGGACCGAAGCCGTCGGCATGAACCAGGACTTCTACCACTTCAACGCGCTGTTCGTCGGCGGCATAGCCGGCATCTGCACCCTGGGCGGCATCATCTTGCTGATTGTCCGACGCCGGACCACCGGTCCGGTCTTCATGGCCACCACCAAGAACGACAAAACCATGTACGTGGTGCTGGTGGCCGCGATCGTGTTCGGCCTTTGGACCACGCTGGCCAGTGTCTTCCTGGGCGGACACGGGCATAACTACCGGGAGACGGTTTCCCCGTGGTTCCGCTCGCTGTTTATCTTCCAGCCGGACATCGGGTCCATGGCAGCTGCTCCGTTCTCCTTCCACCTGCACACGCTGGTGGGCATGCTGTTGTTCGCCATCTGGCCTTTCACCCGGCTGGTGCACGCCTTCACGGCTCCGTTCCACTACCTGTTCCGGCCGTACATCGTCTACCGCAGCCGCGACGTCCGCACCGCCCCCGGCGCCCGCGGCCGCCAGCCGGGATGGCAGCCGGTCGGCACCAGGGACAGGGACCGGCGGTAAATCCGGCAAGGTTGCGACGGCACCGGCAGGCACTACGGAAGGGACATCGTGGAGACAGTGAGCAAGGGCGCAACCAAGAACCTGGTGCTGGCCACGGCGGCTTCGCTGACGGCGTTCTGGGCGTGGACCATCATCGCGCCGCTGAGCGCGGCCTATACCCAGCAGATGGACCTGACCACGTCGCAGACCTCAATCGTGGTGGCCATGCCGGTCTTCGTCGGATCGCTGGCCCGGATCGTCGTCGGGTCCCTCACCGACCGTTTCGGCGGCCGGATCATGTTCACCGTGGTGCTGCTCAGCACCGTTCCGTCCGTGCTGTTGGTGGCGCTGGCCGGCTCCCTCCAGTCCTATCCGCTGCTGGTGGTTTTCGCCTTCTTCCTCGGCGTGGCCGGCACTGTCTTTGCCGTCGGCATCCCGTTCGTGAGCCCGTGGTATCCGAAGTCGCGCCGCGGTTTTGCCACCGGCGTCTTCGGCGCCGGCATGGGCGGCACCGCACTGTCCGCTTTCCTCACGCCACGGCTGGTGGCATGGATCGGCTATTTCCCCACCCATCTGTTGGTGGCCGCACTGCTGGTTGCGGTAGCCGTCGTCATCTGGTTCACCATGGAGGAAGCTCCCAGCTGGGAAGCCAACCGAAACCCGGTAATTCCAAAGTTGAAGGCCGCGGCCAAATTACGGATCACCTGGGAAATGTGCTTCCTCTACGCCGTGGTGTTCGGCGGGTTCGTCTCCTTCAGCAATTATCTGCCGACCTACCTGAAGGATGTGTACGAGATGGATCCCACCGGGGCCGGCACCCGGACCGCGGGCTTCGCCTTGGCCGCAGTGCTGCTCAGGCCGGTTGGCGGCATCCTTGCGGACAAGATCGGCCCCAAGCCGGTGGTGCTCTTCTCGCTGGGCGCCGTGGTGGTCCTCGCCTTTGTGGTAAATATGCGGCCAGGGGCTGAAATTCCGGCTGGCCTGACCTTCCTGGCTATGGCTGCCGCACTCGGCTTAGGTACCGGCGGCGTGTTCGCCTGGGTGGGAATCAGCGCGCCGCCCGAGCGGGTCGGGTCGGTGACCGGAATCGTCAGCGCGGCGGGCGGGCTGGGCGGATACTTCCCGCCGCTGGTCATGGGCGCTACCTACAATGCCGAAGACAAGAGCTACGCCATCGGACTCCTGCTGCTGGCCGCCACGGCGCTGGTCGCATTCGCCTACACCACCACATTCATGAAGGGGCGCCGCAAGCCCGCGGAGGAACCCGCCGGGTCGGGAGCCGGCTGAAACTTCGGCGAACCGCGGGAGCTGACTCCCCGCCCGAACGGGCCTTTCCGCATGGATTGGGCCATGGCCCGGAGCAGCCACTGCGCCCGGAACCGCCGCCCCGTCCGGAACCGATTCCGGCGTTCTGTGACGTCACAAAGCGCCTGTGGCGCGCGGCCGTAATGCTACCTCTCAGTAACCTCAACACACGGTTAAGATCATTGCGCACCGGCATCCGCGCCGGGAGTGACAGGAGCGGGCGCATGGAACACAAGACACTGGTGGACACAGTGGCGGAGAAGCTGTTGGAGGACATTGTCGCCGGCCGTCTGGCACCGGGAGACGCGCTGCCGGCTGAAGCGGACATCGCCGCCGAATACCAGGTCAGCCGGTTGACCGTCCGGGAAGCCCTCACCATGCTGCGGACCATCAAGGTGATCAGCGTGCAGCGGGGCCGCGGTACCTTCATCACTCCGCCGGACCAGTGGACCTCCGTCGAGGCGATCGTCCGGGCCGCCGCGCACAGCACGGGGAACTCCGTTGCGTCGAAGCAATTGCTGGAGGCGCGGCGCTTGGTCGAGTCGGGGGCCGCGGCGCTGGCCGCGGCTCGCCGCACCGATGCGGATCTGGAGCTTCTGCGCGGGGAACTGGACTCGATGGCGTCAGCGGATGCGGCGGGCGATGCGGAGGCCTTCGTCGAAGCCGACCGCTTGTTCCACGCGCTGATTCTCAAGATGTCCGGCAACACGCTCTTTGCTGCCGTCTTCGTGCCGATGGGCCGGGTGCTGGCCGACGCGCGGCGCGAGGCCTTTGTCGCCGCGAGCGTGCGCGGCCGCACGCTCGCCATGCACCGCAAGGTCCTCGCTGCCGTCGAAAGCGGAGACCAGCAAGGCGCCCGCGAGGCCATGGAGGACCATGTGGGCCAGATCCAGGATGACCTGGACGGCGGTGCGGAGGCCCAACCAGCGGCATCCGCCGGGGGACAGCAGCCCACCGAAGGGCAGCAGGCCGCCGTCGTGTGAACTGCCGGCAGTGGTCGCGGAGCAGAACATGGAGCAGGACCATGCAGCGGAATTCAGGCGAGCCGCTCTCTCGCCTGCGCGCGGCGCCGATTTGGAGTCCGGCGGCAGCATCCCGTAACCTTGAAGAACCAAAGACCGTCGGTCGTTGAAATCCTCCACGTTTTCAACCGAAAGTCCCGTGCCCGGGACGGCCTGCGCAGGTGAACGAAGCGTTGCCCCGCAACCGGCCTGCCGGTGAGGGACCGAAGCCCCGTGCATCTGCATGGGGCGTTTTTTATGCACGCGACCCGAACCACCGGCACTATTCCCCGGAAGGAGGGTTATGGCAACGCCAAACAAGGTGGCAGCCGTTGAAGAAATCACCACTGATTTCAAGGAATCCAGCGCTGCAGTCCTAACCGAATACCGCGGGCTTACCGTTGCACAGCTCAAGGAGCTGCGTGTTTCTCTGGGCCAGGACACCAAGTTCTCGGTCGTAAAGAACACCCTGACTGGCATTGCAGCCAAGGAAGCCGGCATCGACGCGTTCGAAGGCCAGCTTGCCGGACCCACTGCTATTGCCTTCATCAAGGGTGACGCCGTTGCAGCCGCCAAGTCCCTGACGGATTTCGCAAAGTCCAACCCGCAGCTCGTCATCAAGACCGGCTTCTTCGAGGGCAAGGCCCTGGATGCAACCGCCGTTGCTGCACTGGCAGCTCTCGAGTCCCGCGAGTTCCAGCTGGCCCGCGTCGCCGGAGTCCTCAAGGCTCCGATGTCCGCACTGGCCCGCACTCTCGATGCGCTGCGCATCAAGCAGGAGGAGAACGGTGGCGCCGCTGCCGAAGCTCCGGCCGAAGCTGCCGAAGCTGAAGCTCCCGCTGCCGAAGCAACCGAGGCCCCGGCCGAGGCTGCTGCCGAAGAGCAGTAAGACTCTTCACTAACCCAACTCTTGGTGCGGACACACCAGCCGCATCACTTATCAGGAAGGACGCCAAACCATGGCGAAGCTCACCAACGAAGAGCTCATTGAAGCTTTCAAGGAACTGACCATCATCGAGCTCTCCGAGTTCGTCAAGCTGTTCGAGGAGACCTTCGAGGTCACCGCTGCAGCTGTTGCTGTTGCAGGCCCCGCCGGTGGCGGCGCAGGCGAAGCCGCTGCTGAAGAGCAGACCGAATTCGACGTCGTGCTCGAATCTGCAGGCGACAAGAAGATCGCAGTGATCAAGGAAGTCCGCGGCCTGACCTCCCTGGGCCTCAAGGAAGCCAAGGACCTGGTTGACAGCGCTCCGAAGGCCGTCCTCGAAGGCGCCACCAAGGAAGCTGCCGAGAAGGCCAAGGAAGTTCTCGAGGCTGCCGGCGCTACCGTCACCCTCAAGTAAGCTTCTTCAGCTTCTGCAAAGCCCCGCTGCCCTTATTGGGCGGCGGGGCTTTGTGTTTAAGGAAAGGACGACGGCGGTGCCGCGGTCAGCGTAGTCCCGCACCGACGGCGGTGACCACCGGTAGCGGTGCCCACCGACCGCAGGGCCACCTCACGGCGGATGCCGGGGGCCGTGTCAGGCCGGGTCGGAGATATCCGCGACCGTGGCGCCAAGCGCTGAGGTGAGCGCATCGGCGTCGACAAAGGCGGAGTAGCCATGCTCGCCGGCACCCAGCGAAATCCGCCGGCCGCGGATGGACTGGTCGGCGAAGACGGGCCAGGCCGTGCTGCTGCCCAGCGGGGTGATGGTGCCGCGCCGGTAGCCGGTCGCCTCGAAGGCAACGTCGGCGTGCGGCAATGAGAGTTTGTTGACGCCCAGCAGCGAGCGGAGCTTGGGCCAGGAGATCTGGCGGTCCCCGGGGATCAAGGCGAACAGGAAGGAGCCGTCCTTGTGCTTGACCACCAGGGTCTTGACAATGTCAGCTTCGGCGATGCCCAGCAGCTCCGCCGCCTCGGCCAGGCTCCGGGCGCCGGAGCGCTCGGCCACTTCCACCTGGAGCGAGTGCTCTTCGACGCCGGCCAGGAAACGTTGCAGGCCGGCAGGCAGGGCAGGGGCACCGGATTCATTGCTCATGTCCGGTTCAAGTCCCTGCGTCCGGCCGGTATTCCCTCGCCGCCCGGCCGGAACCCCCGTACCCGCCCGAAACTTGGCCCGCGGTCCTAGTCGCGGTACAGCAGCAGCGCTTCGCCCTGGCCGCCGCCGCCGCACAGGGAGACCGCAGCCTTGCCGGTCCCGCGCCGGTGCAGTTCAAGGGCGGCGGTCAGTGCCAGCCTGGCGCCGGAAGCGCCGATCGGATGGCCCAGGGCAATGGCGCCGCCGTGGATATTGCACTTTTCCAGCGGGTAGTCCAAATCCTGAAGCGACTGCACGGCCACGGCGCCGAAGGCTTCGTTGATTTCGATGAAGTCCAACTCCGCGGTGGTCCAGCCGGCCCGTTGCAGGGCCTGCGAGATGGCGTTGGAGGGCTGGGACTGCAACGAGGTGTCCGGTCCGGCAACCTGCCCGGCCCGGCCGACGACGGCCAGCCAGTCCAGCCCTTGGTCCTCGGCGAAACCTCGGGTGGTCACCACTACCGCAGCGGCGCCGTCGGACAGCGGGGACGAGTTTCCGGCCGTGATGGTGCCGTCCTTGGCAAAGGCGGGCCGCAATGGCGCCAGGCCCTCCACCGTGGTCTGCGGACGGACGCCCTCGTCGCGGTCCACCACCAGATCGGCGCCCTTGCGCTGTGGCACTTTGACCGCAACGATCTCGTCGTCGAAGACGCCGCTCTCCGCAGCGGCCGCGGCCCGCTGGTGGGATGCAGCAGCCACTTCGTCCTGCGCTTCGCGGCCGATGCCCAGTTCGCTGTTCCGCCGCTCGGTGGAGACACCCATGGACTCGTGATCGAAGGCATCAGTGAGGCCGTCGTGAGCGGTGGCGTCGAGGGCAGTCATGCTGCCGTACGTCCAGCCCTGGCGGGAACCCGGGAGCAGGTGCGGGCCATTGGTCATGGACTCCTGCCCGCCGGCCACCACCACGCGCGCCTCGCCGGAGCGGATCAGCCGGGCGGCGTCGGTAATAGCAGCCAGCCCGGAGAGGCACACCTTGTTGATCGTCACGGTGGGCACGTTCCAGCCCAGTCCCGCGGCGATGGAAGCCTGGCGGGCAGGATTCTGGCCGGCGCCGGCCTGGATGACGTGCCCCATGATGACCGCGTCCACCTGTTCTGCGGCCACGCCGCCGCGCTCCAGTGCGGCAGCGATGGCCTTGCCCCCGAGCTCGACGGCGCTGAAGGCCGCGAGCTGGCCGTTCAGCCGTCCGTTGGGCGTGCGCGCGCCGGCCAGGATGACGACGTCGTCGCGACTGCTGATGTTCTGGGCCATGGTGTACCTGACTCTTTCTGCGCCGCCGTCCACGCTGACAAACTGCGGCCGGCGGCTGCTGCGATGGGTATGATCTGCTTCACAGATTACCCGTGCCGCGGAACTCGCCAGAAGCCGAGACCCGGAAATGTTGGCAACGGGGTATATGCTGGTGGCGTTGTCCCGGGGAAGACAACCGCGAAGACGCCTTTCGCACTGCGTTTGCACCGCGGCATGCTGCGGTCAGCACTACGCTCCGCACAGCGTTTCGCACAACGCGTGCCGCTCCGATCCCGACGACGGGGGAGCGGGCAACTGGCCCTGCCTCCGTGCTGGACAATCCGCGAGGCAGTCCCGTACACTTAGTATTTGCGTCTTCCCTCAAAACCTTTGGCCTTCATATAGCGGTGGGCTTCGCCACGCCCTATCTGTGTTTAACTGCAGATCGTGCGGCGGGCAAGGATCATATAGCGGATCCAGGTTGTGTCCGGACCTCACCAGGGGTGCCGGCAGTGCGGAAGCGCAGGACAAGCCTGAAGGTCTGTGGAAGGATCCCTCTTGGTCGCCTCGAGCACCTCTAATACCGATACCGCTAACAGCCTGCTGGACGCCTCGTCGAACGACGGCGCAACCCGGCGGCTCTCATTCGCCAAGATTCACGAACCTCTTGACGTTCCCAATCTGCTCGCCCTTCAGACCGACAGCTTCGACTGGCTGGTCGGCAACGAACGCTGGAAGGCGCGCGTAGCCAAGGCTCAGGAAGAAGGCCGCCAGGGCCTGGCCACCACCTCCGGCCTCTCTGACATCTTCGAAGAGATCTCCCCGATCGAGGACTTCCAGGGCACCATGTCCCTGAGCTTCTCCGAGCCGGAGTTCGCCGATCCGAAGTACACCATGGCCGAGTGCAAGGACCGCGACGCCACGTACTCCGCGCCGCTGTACGTCAAGGCCGAGTTCATGAACAACAACACGGGCGAAATCAAGCAGCAGACCGTGTTCATGGGCGACTTCCCGCTGATGACCGACAAGGGCACCTTCGTCATCAACGGCACCGAGCGCGTCGTCGTCTCCCAGCTGGTCCGCTCGCCGGGCGCCTACTTCGAGAAGACCGCCGACAAGACCAGCGACAAGGACATCTTCACCGCGAAGATCATCCCGTCCCGCGGCGCCTGGTTCGAGCTGGAAATCGACAAGCGCGACCAGGTCGGCGTACGCCTCGACCGCAAGCGCAAGCAGTCCGTGACCGTGCTGCTGAAGGCATTGGGCTGGACCGAGGGCCAGATCCTGGAGAGCTTCGGCGAGTACGACTCGATCCGCGCCACGCTGGAGAAGGACGCCACCCAGACCCAGGAGGAAGCCCTCCTGGACATCTACCGCAAGCTGCGTCCGGGCGAGCCGCCCACAGTCGAGGCCGCCCAGTCCCTGCTGGACAACCTGTACTTCAACCCGAAGCGCTACGATCTGGCCAAGGTTGGCCGCTACAAGATCAACCGCAAGCTGGGCATCGACAAGCCGCTGACCGATCCGGACGCCTCGGTCCTGAACAACGACGACATCGTCGCCATGATCAAGTTCCTGGTGGCCCTGCACGCCGGCGAAGCCACCATCCCGGGCAAGCGCGACGGCGCCGACCACGACCTCCGCGTCGAGGTCGACGACATCGACCACTTCGGCAACCGCCGCATCCGCGCGGTCGGCGAGCTGATCGAGAACCAGGTCCGCACCGGCCTCTCCCGCATGGAGCGCGTGGTCCGCGAACGCATGACCACCCAGGACGTGGAGGCCATCACCCCGCAGACCCTGATCAACATCCGCCCCGTGGTGGCTGCGATCAAGGAGTTCTTCGGTACCTCGCAGCTCTCCCAGTTCATGGACCAGAACAACCCGCTGGCCGGCCTGACGCACAAGCGCCGTCTGTCCGCACTGGGCCCGGGCGGTCTGTCCCGTGACCGTGCCGGCATGGAAGTCCGTGACGTGCACCCCTCGCACTACGGCCGCATGTGCCCGATCGAGACGCCTGAAGGTCCGAACATCGGCCTGATCGGCTCGCTGGCTTCCTACGGCCGCATCAACGCGTTCGGTTTCATCGAGACGCCGTACCGCAAGGTCGTCAACGGGCAGGTCACCGACCAGGTGGACTACCTGACCGCGGACGACGAGATCGAGTGCGTCATCGCCCAGGCGAACGCGCCGCTCAGCGAGGACCTGCACTTCGAAGAGGACCTGGTCCTCTGCCGTGAGCGCGGCGGCGGCGGCGAGCCGGTTTTGGTGCCGGGCGACGAAGTCGACTACATGGACGTTTCCCCGCGCCAGATGGTGTCGGTCGCAACGGCCCTGATTCCGTTCCTCGAGCACGACGACGCGAACCGCGCGCTGATGGGCGCCAACATGCAGCGCCAGGCTGTGCCGCTGCTGCGTTCGGAAGCCCCGCTGGTGGGCACCGGCATGGAGCGCTACGCGGCTGTTGACGCCGGCGACTCCGTGGTTGCCGCCAAGCCGGGCGTGGTCACCGAGGTTTCCGCCGACCTGGTCACCGCGCTGAACGACGACGGCACCGAGACCCGGTACCCGATCATGAAGTTCGCCCGCTCCAACCAGGGCAACGCTTACAACCAGCGCGTCCTCGTCTCCGAGGGCCAGCGGCTGGAAACCCGCAGCATCATTGCCGACGGTCCGTCCACCGATCAGGGTGAACTGGCACTGGGCAAGAACCTGCTGGTGGCGTTCATGTCCTGGGAAGGCCACAACTACGAGGATGCGATCATCCTCTCGCAGCGTGTGGTCTCCGACGACGTGCTGACCTCCATCCACATCGAGGAGCATGAGGTTGATGCCCGCGACACCAAGCTCGGTGCCGAGGAAATCACCCGCGACATCCCGAACGTGTCCGAGGAAGTGCTCTCGCAGCTGGACGAGCGCGGCATCATCCATATCGGTGCCGAGGTCGACGCCGGCGACATCCTGGTGGGTCGCGTGACCCCGAAGGGCGAGACCGAGCTGACTCCGGAAGAGCGCCTGCTGCGCGCGATCTTCGGTGAGAAGTCCCGCGAAGTGCGCGACACCTCCCTGAAGGTTCCGCACGGCGAGTCCGGCACCGTGATCGGCGTGCGGATCTTCGACCGCGACAACGACGACGAGCTGCCCCCGGGCGTAAACCAGCTGGTGCGCGTGTACGTGGCGCAGAAGCGTAAGATCACCGACGGCGACAAGCTCGCCGGCCGCCACGGCAACAAGGGCGTCATCTCCAAGATCCTGCCGATCGAGGATATGCCGTTCCTGGAAGACGGCACCCCGGTTGACGTTGTGCTGAACCCGCTGGGTGTTCCCGGCCGCATGAACGTGGGCCAGGTTCTGGAGATCCACCTCGGCTGGGCCGCCAAGCAGGGCTGGAACATCGAAGGCAATCCGGACTGGGCCAAGAACCTGCCGAACCTGCCGCGCCAGACCGGTCCCACCACGGTGGCGACCCCGGTGTTCGACGGCGCCAGCGAGTTCGAGATCACCGGGCTGCTGGATTCGACCACCCCGACCCGCGACGGCGACCGCCTGATCGGTTCGTCCGGCAAGGCGCGTCTGTTCGACGGCCGCTCCGGCCAGCCGTTCCCGGATCCGGTGTCCGTGGGCTACATGTACATCCTGAAGCTGCACCACCTGGTGGACGACAAGATCCATGCGCGCTCCACCGGCCCGTACTCGATGATCACCCAGCAGCCGCTGGGCGGTAAGGCGCAGTTCGGTGGCCAGCGCTTCGGTGAAATGGAAGTGTGGGCCCTGGAGGCCTACGGCGCCGCGTACACCCTGCAGGAACTGCTCACCATCAAGTCCGACGACATCCACGGCCGCGTCAAGGTCTACGAGGCGATCGTCAAGGGCGAGAACATCCCGGAGCCGGGCGTTCCCGAATCCTTCAAGGTGTTGATCAAGGAAATGCAGTCGCTCTGCCTGAACGTGGAGGTTCTCTCCACCGACGGCACCGCGATCGAAATGCGTGACTCGGATGAAGAAGTCTTCCGGGCCGCGGAAGAGCTGGGCATCGACCTTTCGCGGGCCGAGCCGAGTTCCGTCGAAGAGGTCTAGCCGGGCCGGCCGGCCGGCAGAAGGTGCCCAGCGCCCTTCGGCCGGCCAGCCGCTCATCCTCTTTCCGTAACCCGACAGACTTTCAGATTTAGAGAACAAGAGAGAACAGGGACCATATGTCCAGCGAATCCTCCTTCGGCCTCATGCGCATCGGCCTTGCCACCGCGGACGACATCCGCGACTGGAGCTACGGCGAGGTCAAGAAGCCGGAAACTATCAACTACCGCACCCTGAAGCCTGAGAAGGACGGCCTCTTCTGCGAGAAGATCTTCGGCCCGTCCCGCGACTGGGAATGCTACTGCGGTAAGTACAAGCGCGTGCGCTTCAAGGGCATCATCTGTGAGCGCTGTGGCGTCGAGGTCACTCGGGCCAAGGTCCGCCGCGAGCGGATGGGCCACATCGAGCTGGCCGCCCCGGTCACGCACATCTGGTACTTCAAGGGTGTCCCGTCCCGTCTGGGCTACCTGCTCGACCTGGCGCCGAAGGACCTGGAAAAGGTCATCTACTTCGCCGCCTACATGATCACCAGCGTGGACGACGAGCGCCGCCATGAGGAACTGCCGAACCTGCAGGCCGAACACGACCTGGAGAAGAAGCAGCTGGGCGATACCCGCGATTCGGACATCGCGGCCATCGCCAAGGACCTCGAGGACGAACTGGCCCGCCTGGAAGGCGAAGGAGCAAAGGCCGCCGAGAAGAAGAAGGCCCGCGACTCCGCCGACCGCCAGATGGCCAACGTGCGCAAGCGCGCCGACGCCGAGATCGAGCGCCTGGACATGGTGTGGGACCGCTTCAAGAACCTCAAGGTCGCCGACCTTGAAGGTGACGAAGGCCTTTACCGCGAACTGCGCGACCGCTACGGCCTGTACTTCGAAGGCGCCATGGGTGCCGAGGCGATCAAGAACCGCCTCGAGAACTTCGACATGGCTGCCGAGGCCGAGTCCCTGCGCGACATCATCAAGAACGGCAAGGGCCAGCGCAAGACCCGCGCCCTGAAGCGGCTCAAGGTGGTCAACGCTTTCCTGACCACCACCAACTCGCCGCTGGGCATGGTGCTGGACGCCGTTCCGGTGATCCCGCCGGAGCTTCGCCCGATGGTGCAGCTGGACGGTGGCCGCTTCGCGACCTCCGACCTGAACGACCTGTACCGCCGCGTGATCAACCGCAACAACCGCCTGAAGCGCCTGCTGGATCTGGGCGCGCCGGAGATCATCGTCAACAACGAAAAGCGCATGCTGCAGGAAGCTGTGGACTCGCTGTTCGACAACGGCCGCCGCGGTCGTCCGGTCACCGGGCCGGGCAACCGTCCGCTGAAGTCGCTCTCCGACATGCTCAAGGGCAAGCAGGGCCGGTTCCGCCAGAACCTGCTGGGTAAGCGCGTTGACTACTCCGGCCGTTCCGTGATTGTGGTCGGTCCGCAGCTGAAGCTGCACCAGTGTGGCCTGCCCAAGCAGATGGCGCTGGAGCTCTTCAAGCCGTTCGTGATGAAGCGCCTGGTTGACCTCAACCACGCGCAGAACATCAAGAGCGCCAAGCGTATGGTCGAGCGTTTCCGTCCGCAGGTCTGGGACGTGCTGGAAGAGATCATCACCGAACACCCGGTGCTGCTCAACCGCGCACCAACCCTGCACCGCCTGGGCATCCAGGCGTTCGAGCCGCAGCTGGTTGAAGGCAAGGCGCTGCAGCTGCACCCGCTGGTCTGTGCCGCTTTCAACGCCGACTTCGACGGCGACCAGATGGCTGTGCACCTGCCGCTGAGCCCCGAGGCCCAGGCCGAGGCGCGCATCCTGATGCTCTCCTCGAACAACATCCTGAAGCCGTCGGACGGCCGTCCGGTGACCCTGCCTTCGCAGGACATGATCATCGGTCTGCACCACCTGACCACCAAGCGCGAAGGGGCAGCAGGCGAAGGCCGTGTCTTCGGCAGCCCGGCCGAAGCCATCATGGCCCACGACGCCGGCGAACTGCACCTGAACTCCGTGGTCAAGATCCGCGTGCCCGGCTTCGTGCCGAGCGCGGACCAGCCGGCACCGGAAGGTTGGGAAGAAGGCCAGGAAGCGCTGATCGAAACCTCGCTCGGCCAGGTCGTCTTCAACAACACCCTGCCCGAGGATTACCCCTGGGTTGAGCGTGTGGCGGACAAGGGCCAGCTCTCGGCGATCGTGAACGATCTGGCCGAGCGCTACCCGAAGGTCGTCACCGCGGCAACGCTGGACAACCTCAAGGACGCCGGTTTCTACTGGGCGACCCGCTCCGGTGTGACCGTCGCGATCTCCGACATCGCCGCCCCGGCCGAGAAGGCCTCCATCATGGAGGGCTACGAGACCCAGGCAGCACGCGTCGAGTCCCAGTACAGCAAGGGCCTGATTGCCGACGACGAACGGCGCCAGGAACTGATCGACATCTGGAACAAGGCAACCAACGAGGTTGCCGACGCGATGCGGAAGAACCTGACCAAGGAAAACACCATCAACCGCATGGTGTCCTCCGGTGCCCGTGGTAACTGGCTGCAGGTCCGCCAGATCGCCGGTATCCGTGGTCTGGTGGCCAACCCGAAGGGCGAGATCATCCCCCGCCCGATCAAGTCCTCCTACCGTGAGGGCCTGTCGGTGCTGGAGTACTTCATCGCTACGCACGGTGCCCGTAAGGGTCTGGCCGATACCGCGCTGCGTACCGCCAACTCGGGTTACCTGACCCGTCGTCTGGTGGACGTCTCGCAGGACGTGATTGTCCGCGAACTGGATTGCGGTACCGAGCGCGGCCTGAACACGGTCATCGCCGAGCCCGACCACAACGGTGAACTGCGCCGGCACGAAGAAGTGGAGAACTCCGCTTACGCCCGGACGCTGGCCACCGATGTGGTGAACTCCGAGGGCACCGTGGTGGCCGCGGCAGGCTCCGACGTCGGCGATGTGCTGATCCAGGAACTGATCGACGCCGGCATCACCGAGATCAAGGTGCGCTCCGTGCTCACCTGTGAGTCCGCCGTCGGTACCTGTGCGTTCTGCTACGGCCGTTCGCTGGCCACCGGCAAGACCGTGGACATCGGCGAGGCCGTCGGCATCATCGCCGCACAGTCCATCGGTGAGCCCGGCACGCAGCTGACCATGCGTACCTTCCACACCGGTGGTGTTGCCTCCGCGGAAGACATCACCCAGGGTCTGCCCCGTATCCAGGAGCTCTTCGAGGCCCGTACGCCGAAGGGCGTCGCGCCGATGGCCGAAGTGGCCGGACGCGTGTCCATCGAGGACGGCGAGCGCCAGATGCGCGTCATCGTCACCCCCGATGACGGCTCGGAAGAGATCGCCTACCCGGTACTGCGCCGTGCCCGACTGCTGGTTGAAGACGGCCAGCACGTGGAGGTCGGCCAGCAACTGGTCACCGGTGCGAAGGACCCGAAGCAGGTGCTGCGTATCCTCGGCCCGCGCCAGGCCCAGAAGTTCCTGGTGGACGAGGTCCAGAGCGTGTACCGCAGCCAGGGCGTTGGCATCCACGACAAGCACGTGGAAGTCATCGTTCGGCAGATGCTGCGCCGCATTACCGTCATCGAGTCGGGCGAAACCGACTTGCTGCCGGGCGAGCTCGCCGAACGCAGCCGCTTCCAGGCGGAGAACCGCAAGGCGGTTTCCGAGGGCAAGCAGCCTGCCAACGGCCGTGACGAGATGATGGGCATTACCAAGGCATCGCTCGCCACCGAGTCGTGGCTGTCGGCCGCGTCCTTCCAAGAGACCACCCGCGTTCTGACGCAGGCGGCTATGGAAGGCAAGTCCGACCCGCTGCTCGGCCTGAAGGAGAACGTCATCATCGGTAAGCTGATCCCGGCCGGTACCGGCCTGGACCGCTACACCCAGGTGTCGGTGGAGCCGACGGAGGAAGCCAAGGCCAACCTCTTCACCGGCCCCAGCGCCTTCGGCGACTTCGACTACGCCGGCGGCGACGGTTCGATGACGCCCGAGTTCCATGCCATCCCGCTGGATGACTACGACCTGGGCAACGACTACCGCTAACGAGTTGGGCGCTCCGCGCCCGAGCCGAAGCGCTGAACCGCCTCCTGCTCCCCGATACCGGGGCAGCGGGAGGCGGTTCGTCGTTTAAGCTGCGTGGGCTCTTCACACTCGACGGCGGGCCGCCAGAACCGCCGGGCAGGGCCTGTCCGGAGCGACCTGTCCGGAACGGTTTGTCCGGCACGGTTCGACCGGCACGGCGGGTACGGCGTCGCCGGTCAGGGAGCGCCGGTCAGATATCGACGGTCCGGCCTCCGGCCGGTCGGGAACGACCTGACCGGTATAGCAGGTCCGGCCTCCGGCTCTGGGGCTGCCGTCGAGCCGGCTCGGAAATCGCACTGCTGGGCTGTATACATTCCGTTGGAGAGAAGACGGGATATTGGCGGCCCGTTTATGCCCGTTTCTCTCCACCGGATCAGGATTCTGGGCAACCGACAGGCCCGGCCGGCCTGCTTACGGTCCCTTCCGGCGTGAGAACCTAGGAGCATGGCCAATTCCCCGTCCGGAGACTCGATGCTGGACCGGCTGGTGCGCATCCTGTCTGCGTTCGAGCCGGACAAGCCGGCCATGAACGTTGCCACGTTATCCCGCCGCGCGGATGTGCCGTTGGCAACCACCTACCGGTTGGTGGACGAGCTCTCGCGGCACGGGCTGCTGACCAAGGATGGACCCGGGGAGATCCGGTTGGGGCTTCGGCTGTGGGAACTGGCCAACCGGAGTTCGCCCGCCGTGGACCTCCGGCAGGCCGCGATGCCGTTCATGGAGGACATCCAGTCTGTGGTCCGCCAGCACACCCAGCTGGCGGTGCTGCGCGATGACGAGGTCCTGGTCATCGAGCGGTTGTCCAGCCGCGGCTCGGTGGTCAATCAGGCGCAGATTGCCGGCCGCATGCCGGTTCACCGGACCTCGATGGGAATGGTGCTGCTGGCCAATTCGCCGAACCATGTCCAGGAGTCCTACCTCTCCCGCCACCCGGAAGCCGTCACCTCGGCGGACACGGTCTCCTTCGACTTGCGCCGGCACTTGGCCGACATCCGCAAGCGCGGTTATGCCGCGTTCGACGGGCGCATCGATGCGGACACCACCGGCGTGGCCGTCCCGGTAACGGGCCCGGCCGGCTGGCCGGTGGCAGCCCTCGGCGTTGTGGTGCCGCTTGGCTTCGAAAACTTCAACGCAGTGGTCCCGGCGCTGATGACGGCGGCGCGTGGCATCTCCCGGGCGATGGGCGTGGCGCTGCCCTAGCGGGCTGAATGAATGACGCGGATTGGAGTGGTCGTGCGGCACGGGGGCGGGAGCGGGACCGAAGCGGCACCCCGGCACCGAGACGGGACACCGCCGTCGTAATTCTCAATGAATGAGAACACGGGCGCATTCGACTTGTCGTCCGGGTCACACTGGATCAAGACGTGACCACCATTGCTTCAGGAGACTTACTTATGGCGCAGGCGCAAATCATCAAAACCAAGGTCGGCATTGTCGGCGGAGGACCTGCCGGTCTCATGCTCAGCCACCTGCTGGCCAAGCAGGGGATTGACAACCTTGTGGTGGAATCCCGCGATCACGAGACCATCCGCAACACGCACCGCGCCGGCATCCTGGAAGCGGGCTCGGTCCAGATGCTCACCGACACCGGCGTGGAAGGCCGGGTGCTCACCGACGGCGACGAGCATGAGGGCATCGACCTGCGCTTCAACGGAGAGTCGCACCCGCTGGACTTCAAAGACCTGGTGGACGCCACGGTGACGCTGTATGCGCAGAACGAGGTCTTTGTGGACCTGGCCGCTGCCCGCAAGCGCGACGGCGGCGACGTGCGCTACGAGGCCGAGGTCACCGAGGTGCTGGACCTGGAGACCACCACGCCGAAATTCCGTTTCACCGACAAGGACGGCACCGCGTTTGAGGTGCACTGCGACATCCTGGTCGGCGCCGACGGCTCCCGCAGTTTCTGCCGCCGTGCGGTGAAGGGGGAGCAGGACTACAAGATCGAGTACCCGTTCGCGTGGTTCGGCATTTTGACCGAGGCGCCGAAGAGCGCCCCGGAACTGATCTATGCCAACTCCCCGCACGGCTTCGCGCTGATCTCCCAGCGCAGCGAGACCGTCCAGCGGATGTACTTCCAGTGTGATCCGGCCGAGAACGTGGACGACTGGAGCGACGACCGGATCTGGGCCGAACTGCAGAAGCGGGTGGACGGACCGGACGGCTTCCAGCTCAAGCAGGGCCCGATTTTCGACAAGACCGTGCTGGCCTTCCGGTCCTTCGTCCGCGAGCCGCTGTCCCACGGCCGCATGTTCCTGGCCGGCGACGCCGGACACACCGTGCCGCCGACCGGCGCCAAGGGGCTGAACCTGGCCTTCGCGGACGTCAAGGTGCTGTTCGAGGCCATCGATTCGTTCTACGCCACCGGCAGCGACGCGCTGCTGGAGGGCTACTCGGACCTGGCCTTGCAGCGGGTCTGGAAGGCGCAGAACTTCTCCTACTGGATGACCAGCATGTTGCACACCCGTAAGGACGCCTCGCCGTTCGAAACCAAGCGTGCTTTGGGCGAACTGGCCACGGTGACCGGGTCCCGCTTCGGTCAGCAGTACCTGGCCGAGTCCTACACCGGCTGGCCGCACAAGTAACCCACCCGCCTGCCGCGCGAACCAATGCGGCACACCAACCCTGAACCGCCAGACCCGAAAAACAGAAAGGAGTTCTCGATGAGCGACGCTACTGCTCAGGACGAGGCTTTCGACGCCGAGACATTTGGCGACAGCCACCTGCTGGATCCTGCCGCCACCGCGGATTCGCAGGAGACGATTAGCCAGGAAATCACCGACATCCACGAGGCCTACCGCAAGGGCGTGGAAGCCGGAGAAGCCCAGGAAACGCAGCCGCGCATCGACTTTGCGCCCTACCGTTCCTCGCTGCTGCGCCATCCCACCAAGGACCTGCACCACGCGGATCCGGAGACGATCGAGCTGTGGAGCCCCGCGTTCGGCGAGCGGGACGTGCACATCCTCGAGTCGGACCTGACCATCCAGCACAACGGCGAACCACTCGGCGAGCGGATTGTTGTGCAGGGCCGGGTGCTGGACGGCGACGGGCGCCCGGTGCGCAACCAGTTGGTGGAAGTCTGGCAGGCCAACGCTGCCGGCCGCTACGTGCACAAGCGCGACCAGCACCCGGCGCCGATCGACCCCAACTTCACCGGCGTGGGCCGCTGCATCACCGGACCCAACGGCGAATACAAGTTCACCACCATCAAGCCGGCCCCGTACCCGTGGAAGAACCACCACAACGCCTGGCGTCCGGCGCACATCCACTTCTCGCTGTTCGGCACCGACTTCACCCAGCGGATGATCACCCAGATGTACTTCCCGGGCGACCCGCTGTTCCCGCTGGATCCGATCTACCAGGCGATCACCGACCAGGACGCGCGCGACCGCCTGGTCGCCACCTACGACCATTCGGTGACCAGCCACGAATGGAACACCGGCTACCGATGGGACATCGTCCTCTCCGGCAGCAACCGCACCTGGATGGAAGAAGGCGAGGAGCACTGATGAGCGAATCCACCACCAAACTGGTAGCTACCCCGGGCCAGACCATCGGCCCGTTCTACGGCTTCGCGCTGCCTTATGAAAAGGACAGCCAGCTGGTCCACCGCGCACACACCGGATCCATCCGGCTGCACGGCGTGGTGACGGACGGCAACGGCAGCCCGATCCCCGACTCCATGCTGGAGATCTGGCAGGCCGACGAGCACGGCGAAATCTCCCGGGAGACCGGTTCGCTGGTCCGCGACGACCACACCTTCACCGGCTTCGGCCGGGTAGCCGTGGACAACGTCGGCCACTACACCTTCACGACGGTGAACCCGGGCGCCACCGAGCAGGGCAAGGCCCCGTTCATCTCCATGGTGGTCTTTGCCCGCGGCCTGCTGAACCGGCTGTTCACCCGGATCTACCTGCCGGAGGACACCGAGGCGCTGGCGAACGACCCGCTGCTGTCCTCGCTGCCCGAAGAGCGGCGGAAGACGCTGATCGCCGAACGCGAGTCGAACGGCGACCTGCGCTTCGACATCCGGCTGCAGGGCGAAGGCGAAACTGTCTTCCTGACCTACCCGGGAATCTAGGGATCCATGAATCCAGCGGACCACGCTGATTTCGGGCTGCTGTCTCCGGCTTCGGCCGGGACAGCAGCATCCCGTTTAACCAGCGACTACCAATTCATCCAGGCCATGCTCGACGTGGAACTCGAATGGACGCGCGTGCTGGCCGGCGCCGGCCGGGTGCCGGCGGACGCCGTTCCAGCAGTCGAACAGGCTTCGCGGGCAGATCTCTACGACGCCGCGGCCTTGGCCGAGCGTACCCAGGGCGGCGGCAACCCGGTCATCCCGCTGCTAGCCGACCTGCGCACGGAGGCCAAGAAGCACAACCCGGCCGCCGCTTCGGCGATCCATCAGGGTGCCACCAGCCAGGACATCCTGGACAGCGCCTTGATGCTGATGGCGCGCCGCACGCTGGCCGGCATCGTCACCGATCTGAAGTCCGCCGCCGCCGCTCTGGCGCGGCAGGCGGACGAGCACCGCGGCACCATCACCGTGGCCCGGACGCTGACCCAGCATTCGCTGCCGTCCACGTTCGGGCTCAAGGCCGCCAACTGGCTCTCCGGCGTGGCCCAGGCCGGTGTCCGGCTGGAGCAGGTAGCCAGCGAACTGCCGCTCCAATGGGGCGGTGCGGCCGGCACCATGGCCGCGCTGACGGAGTTGGCCAACCGGCCCGCCAACGCAGCGGCCACGGCCGCCGCTGCACGTGATGGAGCCGCCGGCACCGCCGCAGGCAGCGCTGCGCAGAACAACAACGACGGCGGTGCGCTGGCTTTGGCGGCCCGTCTCGCCGAACGGCTGGGACTGGCCGATCCGGTAGCGCCGTGGCAAACCAACCGGCTGCCGGTCACCGCGCTGGCCGCGGCGCTGGCCGACGTGCTGGCCGCCACAGGGAAGGTCGCCAACGACGTGCTGCTGCTGAGCCGGCCCGAGTTCGGCGAAGTCTCCGAGCCGGCCGCCGAAGGCCGCGGCGGTTCCTCGGCCATGCCGCAGAAGCAGAATCCGGTGCTGTCCGTGCTGATCCGCAGCGCCGCACTGGCCGGTCCCGGGCATCTGGCCCAGATCCAGGCCGCGGCCGCCGGCGCCATCGACGAGCGGCCGGACGGAGCCTGGCACGTGGAGTGGCAAGCAATGCGCCAGCTGCTCCGGCTGGCCGGCGGGGCAGCCGCCAAGCTGGCCGAACTCTCCGAAGGCCTGGTGGTCCATCCGGAACGGATGCGCGGCAATCTGGCGATCACCGGCGAGCTGGTGGTCAGCGAACGCATCATGGCCACCGTGGCGCCGCTGCTGGACGGCGGTTCCCCGGGCGCCGGCAAGTCCAAGATCCAGAGCCTGGTTAACCAGTCGCTGGCCAGCCAGGGCACGCTGGCACAGCTGCTGCGCGGTGCGGTGCCGGCTGACGTGCTGACCGACGCGGCGCTGGCCGAGCTGCTGGATCCGTCCGGCTACATCGGCCAGAGCAACGAACTGATCGACCGGATCACTTCCCACTATGCAGAATGGAGCAATTCGTGAGCGTTCCCGACATCACCCCCACCTTGCTGTCCGAGGGCAAGGGCAAGCCTGTGCTGCTGGCCGGCGCCGGCCTGGGCACCGGAGCCAAGGCGCTCTGGATCGACACCGTGCCGCATCTGGCGGACTTCCAGGTGGTCGGCGTGGATCTGCCCGGCCACGGTGCCAGCCCGGCCTCGACCGAGCCGTTTACCATGGCCGAACTCGCGAAGGGCGTGGTGGCCATGCTGGACAAGCTCGCCGCGGCCGGTGACATCGACGCCGAGGCCAAGGTTTACTTCGCCGGCGTCTCGATGGCCGGCCAGCTGGCACTGCAGCTGGGGCTGGACTACCCGGAACGCTTCGCCGGGCTGGGCGTGGTGTGCTCCGGCGCCAAAATCGGCGAGCCGACCGGCTGGCTGGAGCGTGCCGAGACCGTCCGCAATGCAGGCACGCCCACCATGGTGGTCGGCTCGGCGCAGCGCTGGTTCGCACCGGGCTTCATCGAGAAGCATTCCGAACGCACCACCCGGCTGCTGCACACCCTGCAGAACGCGGACCGCTTCGCCTACGCGCATTGCTGTGAGGCCTTGGCCGGCTTCGACGTCCGCGAACGGCTCGGCGAAATCACCACCCCGGTGATCGCCATTGCCGGCGGAGTGGACGAGGTCTGCCCGCCCGAGTTCGCCAAGGCAGTGGCCGACGGCGTGCGCCAGGGCAGCTCCGCAGTGGTCGATTCCGCCGCCCACCAGGCGCCAGCCGAGGCGCCCGAAGACACCGCGGCGCTGCTGCGCGATTTCTTCCTGGCTGCCTGAGCGCGGCCCGATTCTTGACTGACACTACCCAAGGAGTACCCGCCGTGAGCGACAACCGCACCTTCGACCCCGCCAAGACCCAGCAGGAGGTCTACGACGACGGCATGGCCGTGCGCCGGCAGGTCCTGGGCAACGCGCACGTGGACCGCGCGAACAGCTCGATCGATGAGTTCACGCAGGATTTCCAGGAACTGATCACGCGCTACGCGTGGGGGACCATCTGGACCCGGGAGGGGCTGCCGCGCACCACGCGCAGCGCCATCACGCTCACCGCCATGATCGCCAAGGGCCACTGGGAGGAATTCGCCATGCACGTACGCGCGGCGCTGACCAACGGCATGACCCGGGACGAGATCAAGGAAGTGGTGCTGCAGTCCGCGATCTACTGCGGCGTGCCCGATGCCAACGTAGCGTTCAAGGTGGCCAAGGGCGTCTTCGCCAGCCTTGACGAGGATCACAGCGCCTCGATATAGTTCATATAACGTACATGCGTTCGTGAAGCGAACACTTCCGAGGTTTAGCGGATGACCACGGCTCCCTGTTCTAGGGGTCGGTGAAGCCGCCGCGGAGGGTTCCTGCGCGGATCCCCATCATGTCTATGGAGCGGTCCGGTCCAGCCACAGCGCTGGACCGGGCCGTTTGCTGTAACCCACGGCGCACGCCAGAAGTGCGCCACAAAGGAGCCTTGAATGAACCAGGCATATTTGTATGACGCCGTCCGCACCCCGTTCGGCAAGTTCGGCGGAGCGCTGGCCGGTGTCCGGCCGGACGACCTGGCCGCGGAAGTGGTCAAGGCGGAAGTTGCCCGCGCGCCGGGACTGGACCCGGAGCGCATCGACGAGGTGATCTTCGGCAACGCCAACGGCGCCGGCGAAGAGAACCGCAACGTCGCGCGGATGGCCACGCTGCTGGCCGGCCTGCCCACCTCCATCCCTGGCACCACGGTCAACCGGCTGTGCGGTTCCAGCCTGGATGCCGCGATCATCGGCTCCCGCCAGATCAACGCCGGCGAAGGCGACCTGGTGCTGATCGGCGGCGTCGAGTCGATGAGCCGCGCGCCGTGGGTGCTGCCGAAGACCGAGAAGCCCTACCCGGCGGGCAACATGACCCTGGCCTCCACCACGCTGGGCTGGCGGCTGGTGAACAAGAAGATGCCGCAGGAATGGACCGTTTCCCTCGGCGAGGCCACCGAGCAGCTGCGCGAGCGCCACGGGATTAGCCGCGAGCGGCAGGACGAGTTTGCCGCGGCGTCGCACCGCCTGGCCGACGAGGCCTGGAACGAAGGCAAATACGACTCGATGGTGGTGCAGGTTCCGGGCACCGACCTGACCCGCGACGAATCCATTCGCCCCACCAGCACCGCCGAGGTGCTGGCCGGGCTGAAGACCGTCTTCCGGCCCGTTGCCGACGGCCCCGAAGGCGGCACGGTGACGGCGGGCAACGCGTCGCCGCTGAACGACGGCGCGTCCGCGGCCTGGTTGGGCAGCGAGGCTGCCGCCGGGCTGCTGGGAACCGAGCCGCTGGCCCGGATTGCCGGCCGCGGCGCCTCCGCCCTGGAGCCGCAGTTCTTCGGCTTCGCTCCGGTCGAGGCCGCGAACCAGGCCGTCCGCCGGGCGGGCATCAGCTGGTCGGATGTCTCCGCCGTCGAGCTCAATGAAGCCTTTGCCGCGCAGTCGCTGGCCTGCATCGACAACTGGGACATCGATCCCGCCATCGTGAACGCCTGGGGCGGCGCCGTGGCCATCGGCCACCCGCTGGGGGCCTCGGGCATCCGCATCCTCGGCACGCTGGCGCGCCGCCTGCAGGAATCGGGCGAACGCTGGGGCGTGGCCGCGATCTGCATCGGCGTGGGCCAGGGCCTCGCCGTCGTGCTGGAAAACGTCAACTCAACCAAGAACTAAGGAGGTAAGCCAGCATGGCAAAATTTGCTGCTACTGCCCAGGACGCCGTGGCCGGCATCCAAGACGGCGCCACGGTCCTGATCGGCGGCTTCGGCAACGCCGGCCAGCCGATGGAACTGATCGACGCGCTGATGGACTGCGGCGCCACGGACCTGACGGTGGTGAACAACAACGCGGGCCAGGCCGACGCCGGCCTGGCGCTGCTGATCAAGGAACGCCGGGTCAAGAAGATCATCTGCTCGTTCCCGCGCCAGTCCGACTCCTGGCACTTCGACACCGCCTACCGGGCGGGCGAAATCGAACTGGAACTGGTGCCGCAGGGCAACCTCGCCGAGCGCATCCGTGCCGCCGGAGCAGGCATCGGCGGCTTCTTCACGCCCACCGGCTATGGCACCATGCTGGCCGAGGGCAAGGAAACCCGCGTGATCGACGGCAAGGGCTACGTGCTCGAGTCTCCGATCTACGGCGACGTGGCGCTGATCAAGGCGCTGACCTCGGACAAGAAGGGCAACCTGGTCTACCGCAAGACCGCCCGCAACTTCGGGCCGATCATGGCCGCCGCCGCCAAGAAAAGCATCGTCCAGGTCTCCGGCATTGTGGAGACCGGCCAGTTGGATCCCGAGGTCATCGTGACGCCGGGCATCTACGTGGACACCGTCGTCGAAATTGCGCCGCAGGCCGCAGAAGGAGAGGCACACTAGTGAGCGAGAAACTCAGCCGCGAGGACCTGGCCAGGCTGGTCGCGCAGGACATCCAGCCCGGTTCCTTCGTCAACCTCGGCATCGGCCAGCCGACGTCCGTCTCGAACTACCTGACCGCCGAACAGGACATCACCCTGCATACCGAGAACGGCATGCTGGGGATGGGTCCGGAGGCGCACGGCGATGAGGCCGACCAGGACCTGATCAACGCGGGCAAGGTCCCGGTCACCGAAGTGCCGGGGGCGTCCTACTTCCACCATGCGGACTCCTTCGCCATGATGCGCGGCGGCCATCTGGACGTCTGTGTGCTCGGCGCCTTCCAGGTCTCGGCCACCGGCGATCTGGCGAACTGGCACACCGGCGCCCCGGATGCCATCCCCGCCGTCGGCGGCGCGATGGACCTGGCCACCGGCGCCAAGGACGTCTACGTGATGATGTCGCTGTTCGCCAAGGACGGCACGCCCAAGCTGGTGCCCGACTGCAGCTACCCGCTCACGGGCGTGGGCTGCGTCACCCGCGTATACACTAATGACGCGGTCTTCCTGTTGACGCCGGAAGGCGTGCGGGTGCGCGAAACCTTCGGGACCACGCTTGAGGAGCTGCAGTCCAAGATGGACATCAAGCTGCTCCCGCCCACCGAGTAAAGCCCCCCGTAAAGCTCGAAGGAACCATGACCGAGACCAAAACGCCTGGCGATCAGTTCGTCCAGTCACTGGCCCGCGGATTGACCGTGATCCGGGCTTTCGACGCCGACAACGTCACCATGACGCTCAGTGAGGTCTCCAAGCGGACCGGCCTGACCCGCGCTACGGCGCGGCGGTTCCTGCATACCCTGGTGGATCTGGGGTATGTGCGCACCGACGGCCGCGTATTCGAGCTCACCGCATTGGTGCTCCAGCTGGGGTATTCCTACCTTGCCGGGCAGAGTCTGCCCCAGCTGGTGCAGCCATTGCTGGAGGAGCTTTCCGCCGAGCTGCACGAATCCACCTCCGCCTCGATCCTCGACGGCGACGAGATTGTCTACATCGCCCGCATCCACACCCGACGGATCATGACCGTAGGGATCATGGTGGGCACCCGGTTCCCGGCCTACGCCACCTCGATGGGCCGGGTGCTGCTGGCCGGCTTGCCGATCGAGGAACTGGAGCAGAGGTTGGCCTCCACCACGCTGAAGCAACTGACGCCGCGGACCATCGCCGACCCGCTGAAGCTGCGGGCGGAGCTGGATACGGTGCGCAGCCAAGGCTGGTCCCTGGTGGACCAGGAGCTGGAGATCGGACTGCGCTCCGTGGCGGTGCCGGTGCTGCATCCGGACGGCTCCGTGGCCGCCGCGCTGAACATGTCCATGCAGGCCTCGCTGGCGGACGGCACCCGCGACGTGGATGCCGTAGTCGCCGAGGCGCTGCCCAAGCTTCGGGCCGCCTCGGCCAAGATCACCGACGCCCTGCGCGCTCAGCAGTAGGGCAATCCCCGGACGCACTAGGGCGATCCCCGGACGTTTACCCCGCGGCCAACTGTCGTTGACTTCGGCATGGATGAATGTCCGTGATGGAAACTGTGACCCCGCGGCGGAAGTTCCTGCCGGAAATTCAAGCCCTGCGCGCCCTAGCGGTGCTGCTGGTGGTGGCCTACCATCTGGAGCCGCGCTGGCTGCCCGGCGGCTTCGTGGGAGTGGACGTCTTCTTTGTCATTTCCGGCTTCCTGATCACCGGCCACATGCTGCGCGAAGCGGCTGCCACCGGAACGCTCTCGCTGCGGTCGTTCTGGGCGGCCCGTGCCCGGCGCATCCTGCCGGCGGCGTTGCTGGTCATCGCCGTGGTGCTGGCGGCAACACTGGCGCTGCTGCCGATGAGCCAGTGGGAGCGCATTGGCTCATCGGCCCTCGCGTCCACGTTCTACGTGCAGAACTGGGTGCTGGCCGCATCGTCGGTGGACTACCTGGCGGCGACCGAGACGCCCACGCCGCTCCAGCACTTCTGGTCGCTGGCCGTGGAGGAGCAGTTCTACCTGCTCTGGCCTCTGCTGGTCTTGCTGGCCGTCTTGGTCTTGCGTGTCAGGCGACGCAGCAGCCGGCCGGGCGGGTGGGGGAGCGGCACCAGGTCCGGGGAGTGGACGGTGGAGCGGACCGCCGCGATCTTTGCCGTGGTGGTCGCCGCCTCGCTGGCGTATGGCATCTGGGCGACGGCGGGCGGCAGCCCGGACGCATACTTCATCACGCCCACCCGGATCTGGGAACTGGGGCTGGGCGGGCTGCTGGCGGCGCTGCACCACGACCCGCTGCGCTGGCCCCACCTGCGCAGCCTGCTGGCGGCGGCCGGGCTGGCCGCCATTGTGGCCTCGGCCTTCCTCTTCGACGGCGGCACCCCGTTCCCCGGGACGGCTGCCCTGCTGCCGGTGCTGGGCACCGTCGCCGTGATCGCCGCCGGCCGGACCAGCGGCCCGCTGTCCCTCCACCGGCTGGTGGACTGGCGGCCCATCCAATGGACAGGCAACGTGTCCTACTCGCTCTACCTCTGGCACTGGCCCCTGATCGTGTTCTTCACGATGCTGGCCGGCAGGGAACCCGGACCCGCCACCAGTCCGTTGCTGCTGGCCGGTTCCTTTGGGCTGGCTGCGCTCAGCTATTACCTTGTGGAGACTCCGGTGCGCCGCTTTGGTTGGTTCAGTGCCAGCGCCTGGCGACCGCTTGCCGCCGGCGCCGCCGCCACCGCGCTGGTCGGCACGCTGGCATTCGTGCCCGGGAACCAGCAGGAACGCATCCTGGAGCAACGCGATGAGGCGACTGCCGCGTTGCTGGATGCACCGCCGCCGGGGTTCGGTGTGGCCTCCCTCAAGGACAGCGGGTACCAGGCGTTCGCCACCCAGAACCCGCTGATTGTCCCGGATCCCGCCCGGGCCGGAGATGACCAATCGGGCCTCGGCGACTGCGCCGTCAAGCCGATGGCCGCCGAAACCAAGGAGTGCACGTACGGCGACCCTGACGCGGACTTCACCCTTGCGCTGGTGGGGGACTCGCATGCCGGCCAATGGTTCAAGGCCTTGGAGCCGATTGCCCAGCGCCAAGGCTGGCGGCTGCTCACCTACATCCACAATTCCTGCCCGTTCAATGCAGAGCAGCGCCAGATCGAGGCCAACGGCGAATCCGTGTGCGGCGCACCCAACGAACAGACGCTGAAGCGCTTGACCGCCGACGGCGGGGCGAACGCGGTCCTCACGTCCTATTACGCGGAGTCTGCGTTCGTTGACTCCGGGACTGGGCACCGGCCCGGAGTCGCGGGCTTCGCCGAGTACTGGAACAAGCTCGCCGACGCTGGCGTCGACGTCTACGCGCTGAAGGACACGCCCCGCCCGCGCGAGGGAGCGCTGGCCCGGGACTGCGCCGCGGCGAACTATGAGGACCCCTCCGGTTGCGGGCAGCCCCGCAACGAGGGGCTGGACGGCAAGGACCGCACGGACGAGGCCGCGGCGCTCGCTCCGCGGACCGAGGTGGTGGACCTGTCCTCCCGTTTCTGCGACCGGGATACCTGCCCGGCGGTGATCGGCAACGTCCTGGTGTACCGGGATCTGAACCATGTGAGCGGCACTTACATGAAGACGCTGTCCGCGCCGCTGGAAGCCGCACTGCTGCAGGCGATGCGGAAATGAGCGCCGTGCAGGCGGCTCCCGACGGGCTCCGTTCTCCGGTGCCGCGATTCTCTGATAGACTTTTCTTCGATTGTTTTGTGTGGCAGTGGATGAAGGCCGTTCCGGTTCAAACCGGGGCGGGGCCTGTTTCCGGTCCGCGGGGTTCTTGCGCGGAGGATGCCACACTTTTGCACGCCTACGGTCGCTTCAATTCGGCAGCGGGTGCGAAGACGACCGACAGTGCCTGGCCCTGCTTGTGTGGCGGGGCAAAGCTCACGAAAAACGGAGATCACGAAAGTGCCTACGATTAACCAGCTGGTCCGCAAGGGCCGCTCACCTAAGGTCAATAAGACCAAGGCGCCTGCCCTTAAGGGCAGCCCGATGAAGCGCGGCGTTTGCACCCGCGTTTACACCACCACCCCGAAGAAGCCGAACTCCGCGCTCCGCAAGGTAGCCCGCGTCAAGCTCGCCGGCGGCATCGAAGTGACTGCCTACATCCCCGGTGTAGGCCACAACCTGCAGGAACACTCCATCGTGCTGGTGCGCGGCGGCCGTGTGAAGGACCTGCCCGGTGTGCGCTACAAGATCGTCCGCGGCGCCCTTGACACCCAGGGTGTCAAGAACCGCAAGCAGGCTCGCAGCCGCTACGGCGCGAAGATGGAGAAGAAGTAATATGCCTCGCAAGGGTCCGGCCCCCAAGCGGCCGCTAGTTGTAGATCCCGTCCACGGTTCCCCGCTGGTGACCCAGCTGATCAACAAGGTTCTCGTTGACGGAAAGAAGTCCACCGCAGAGCGCATCGTTTACGGTGCCCTTGACGGTGTGAAGGCCAAGAGCGGCGGCGATCCCGTCGCTGCCCTGAAGAAGGCCATGGACAACGTCCGCCCGACCCTGGAGGTCCGCTCCCGCCGAGTCGGCGGTGCCACCTACCAGGTTCCGGTTGAGGTCAAGCCGGGCCGCGCCACGGCTTTGGCCCTGCGCTGGCTGGTCGGCTACTCGAAGGCCCGCCGCGAGAAGACGATGACCGAGCGTCTCATGAACGAGATTCTGGATGCGTCGAACGGTCTCGGTGCCGCTGTGAAGCGTCGCGAAGACACCCACAAAATGGCCGAATCCAACAAGGCCTTCGCCCACTACCGCTGGTAACAGAGACGGTACGACGGCGGCCAACCGCCGTCGTCGTACCCCTCACCTACAAAGGGAGACATTGTGGCACAGGACGTGCTCACCGACCTCACGAAGGTCCGCAACATCGGCATCATGGCCCACATCGATGCCGGTAAGACCACTACTACGGAACGCATCCTGTTCTACACGGGTGTGAACCACAAGATCGGCGAAACGCACGACGGCGCGTCGACGACTGACTGGATGGAGCAGGAGAAGGAACGCGGCATCACGATCACGTCTGCCGCCGTGACCTCCTTCTGGAACAACAACCAGGTCAATATCATCGACACCCCGGGCCACGTGGACTTCACGGTCGAGGTCGAGCGCTCCCTGCGCGTGCTCGACGGCGCCGTAGCCGTCTTTGACGGCAAGGAAGGCGTGGAGCCGCAGTCGGAGACCGTGTGGCGCCAGGCGGACAAGTACAACGTCCCGCGCATCTGCTTCGTCAACAAGATGGACAAGCTGGGCGCCGACTTCTACTTCACCGTCGACACCATCATCAACCGCCTTGGTGCCAAGCCGCTGGTCATGCAGCTGCCGATCGGTTCCGAGTCCGATTTCATCGGTGTCGTTGACCTGATCACCATGAAGGCCATGGTGTGGCCGGGCGACGCCAAGGGCGATGTGACCATGGGTGCCGCCTACGAGACCCGCGAGATCCCCGCGGACCTCCAGGCCAAGGCCGAGGAATACCGTGCGCAGCTCATCGAGTCCGTGTCCGAGTCCTCGGACGAGCTCATGGAGAAGTACCTCGAGGGTGAGGAAATCACCAACGAGGAACTGGTTGCCGGCATCCGCAAGATGACCATCAACTCCGAGGCCTACCCGGTGTTCTGTGGTTCGGCCTTCAAGAACCGCGGTGTGCAGCCGATGCTGGACGCCGTGGTAGCCTACCTGCCGTCGCCGCTGGACGTTCCGCCGATGGTCGGCCACGATCCCAAGGACGAGGAAGTCGAACTGGTCCGCAAGCCGAGCGAGGACGAGCCGTTCTCCGCGCTGGCGTTCAAGATCGCGACCCACCCGTTCTTCGGCCAGCTGACCTTCATCCGGGTTTACTCGGGCAAGGCATCCTCCGGCCTGCAGGTGCTCAACACCACCAAGGGCAAGAAGGAGCGCATCGGAAAGCTTTTCCAGATGCACGCCAACAAGGAGAACCCGGTCGATGAGGCCCACGCCGGCCACATCTACGCAGCCATTGGCCTGAAGGACACCACTACCGGTGACACCCTCTCCGCCATGGAAGCGCCGATCGTGCTCGAATCGATGTCCTTCCCCGAACCGGTGATCTTCGTGGCCATCGAGCCGAAGACCAAGGGTGACCAGGAGAAGCTCTCCACGGCCATACAGAAGCTTTCGGCCGAGGACCCGACCTTCACCGTGTCGCTGAACGAGGACACCGGACAGACCGAGATCGGCGGCATGGGCGAGCTCCATCTGGACATCCTGGTGGACCGCATGCGCCGCGAGTTCAACGTCGAGGCCAACGTGGGCAAGCCCCAGGTTGCCTACCGTGAAACCATCAAGAAGGCTGTCGAAAAGGTCGACTACACCCACAAGAAGCAGACGGGTGGATCCGGCCAGTTCGCGAAGGTCCAGGTTTCCTTCGAACCGCTGGACACCTCGGACGGCACCTTCTACGAGTTCGAGAACAAGGTCACCGGCGGGCGTATTCCGCGCGAATACATCCCCTCGATTGACGCTGGCATCCAGAATGCCATGCAGCTCGGTGTGCTGGCCGGCTACCCGCTGGTCGGCGTCAAGGCCATTCTGATTGACGGCGCCTACCACGACGTCGACTCTTCGGAAATGGCGTTCAAGATCGCTGGTTCCCAGGTCTTCAAGGAAGGCGCACGCCGCGCCAACCCGGTCCTGCTCGAGCCGCTGATGGCCGTCGAAGTACGTACCCCTGAGGAATACATGGGCGACGTGATCGGCGACCTGAACTCCCGCCGTGGACAGATCCAGTCCATGGAGGACGCTAGCGGCGTGAAGGTTGTGCGCGCTAACGTTCCGCTTTCCGAGATGTTCGGCTACATCGGTGACCTGCGTTCCAAGACGCAGGGCCGTGCGGTGTATTCGATGCAGTTCGAAAGCTACGCTGAGGTCCCGAAGGCTGTTGCCGACGAGATCATCCAGAAGACGCGCGGCGAGTAAAACGATGGTGGCGGGTCCTTCTTCGCAAGGGCCCGGCACACCGTGCAGGCGGCCGGCCACGTAAGCAGCCGGCCGCCGGCACAACCCTCCGACAGCACCGCACAATCCTTGTGCCGGTACCTGACGGAACCAGTAATTTCACCAAATACAAAAGCCCGAAGTAGACTTGTTCAAGTTTCGGCCGTGACAATCGCGTCCGGAGAGCAATTCTTCTCAAAACGTTCTAGGAGGAACCCGTGGCGAAGGCAAAGTTCGAGCGGACTAAGCCGCACGTCAACATTGGCACCATCGGTCACGTTGACCACGGTAAGACCACGTTGACCGCTGCCATTTCCAAGGTGCTTGCTGACAAGTACCCCGATCTCAACGAGCAGCGTGACTTCGCAGCTATCGACTCTGCCCCGGAAGAGCGCCAGCGCGGTATCACCATCAACATCTCGCACATCGAGTACCAGACCGAGAAGCGTCACTACGCACACGTGGACGCCCCCGGCCACGCCGACTACATCAAGAACATGATCACCGGTGCCGCCCAGATGGACGGCGCAATCCTGGTGGTTGCCGCGACTGACGGCCCGATGGCCCAGACCCGCGAGCACGTTCTGCTGGCCCGCCAGGTTGGCGTTCCGACGCTGCTGGTGGCCCTGAACAAGTCGGACATGGTTGATGACGAGGAACTGCTCGACCTGGTCGAAATGGAAGTCCGTGAGCTGCTCAGCTCGCAGGAATTCGATGGCGACAACGCACCGGTCATCCGCACTTCCGGCCTGAAGGCCCTGGAAGGCGACGCCCAGTGGGTCAAGTCCGTCGAGGACCTGATGGCAGCTGTTGACGAGTACATCCCGGACCCGGTCCGCGACAAGGACAAGCCGTTCCTGATGCCGGTTGAAGACGTCTTCACCATCACCGGTCGCGGCACCGTGGTGACCGGCCGCGCCGAGCGCGGTACCCTCGCCATCAACTCCGAGGTCGAGATCGTCGGCATCCGTCCGGTCCAGAAGACCACGGTTACCGGTATCGAGATGTTCCACAAGCAGCTCGACGAAGCATGGGCAGGCGAGAACTGTGGTCTGCTGCTGCGCGGTATCAAGCGCGAAGACGTGGAGCGCGGCCAGGTTGTTGTGAAGCCGGGTTCGATCACCCCGCACACCGACTTCGAGGCCAACGTCTACATCCTGTCCAAGGATGAAGGCGGCCGCCACAACCCGTTCTACTCGAACTACCGTCCGCAGTTCTACTTCCGCACCACCGACGTGACCGGCGTTATCACGCTGCCGGAAGGCACCGAAATGGTCATGCCGGGCGACAACACTGAGATGACCGTTGAGCTCATCCAGCCGATCGCTATGGAAGAGGGCCTCGGCTTCGCTATCCGTGAAGGCGGCCGCACCGTTGGTTCGGGCCGCGTCACCAAGATCATCAAGTAACTTTGTGATCTGCTGACCGGAGCACTCCGGCCAGAATCAGGAGAACCCCTGCCGTCTCACGACGGCGGGGGTTCTCCTTTTAACGACGGCGGTGCAGCGTGCCGCGGGTTGCCTGCGCGCGGGCGCCGTCCCGGTGGACTCAGATGTTCTGGTGCAGGCAGAGAATGTTGCCTTCCGAATCCGGGAACCAGGCGCAGCGCTGGTGCTCGTTCACTGCGATGTGGTTTTCTGTCTTCAGCCCCGGCAGGTCGTAATCGGCGAATTGGATGCCCTTGCCAGCGAGGTCGGACATTTCGGATTCAAGATCGGCCACTTCGAAGCTGACCGAGGTGTGGTCCGAGGTATCGGCGTCCGGCCGGACGATCAGTTCCACGGCGTTGGACCCGCCGCTGGAAAACATCATCGAATCGTCTCCATTGGAGCCGGCCGGCTTCAAGCCGAGGGCCTCCTGATAGAACGCGCGCGCCCGGTCCATGTCCTTCACGGGCAGGACCGTCGTCATGGTGGTGGTGCTGAGCATGGCAATTCAGCCTCCTGGGAACAAATGCTGTGGACATTTTCCAGAATAGCCCTGAGCGCCGCCCGTGGAACCTGTGGAACAGCACGAAATTTGTACGCCGGCCACTAGGATCGGAACCATGGAATGGCTCATCGTGTGGATCATCATAGGCCTGATCGCCGCTGTGATCGGGGCAGTTTTCTGGGGCAGGCGGTATTTCCGTCACGAACTGGACCGTGTCCGTCGCATCCGGCGTGCGAACGGCGGCAAACAGTAGCAGCGTGTCAGGTCTGCGGCTCTGCGCCTTCCCCGGGCGAACTGTCGGCCGAGACGGCGTGCGCCCGGACTGCGGCGGTTTGAGCCCCGGCATCGCGAGGGCGGCGCGCGGTGAGGTCCTTCAGCCAATGGAATGAGGACTTGCGGATTCGCTGCTGGGTGGCGAAATCCACGTAGACCAGCCCGAACCGCTGGCTGTACCCGGCGGCCCATTCGAAGTTGTCCATCAAAGTCCAGACGTAGTAGCCGCGCAGGTCGATGACTGCGGCGGGTCCTCCGGGTGCGGTGGCGGTCAGGGCGGACTCGAGATGTCGGGCCAGATAGTCGATCCGCCGGACGTCGGCCACGGACGGTGCGTTGGTGAGCGCATCCGGGACCACCACGTCCTTGAAGCTGGCACCGCCTTCGGTGATGTAAACCGGCGGCAGGTCCGGATAACGCTCCGCCATCTGGGCCAGTGCCACGGCCAGGTAGTCCGGCGCCACCGGCCAGCCGAACTCGGTCCGCGCATAGCCGGGCCAGCCGGCCAGATGGAACGGCAGGTCCGCGCCCTGCTGCATCAGCGGCTCGGGCAGCCCGTCGGGGACCGCGTCCGGCCCGGTTGACGGGCCCGGGCCGAGGCCAATCCGGGTGGGGAAGTAGTAGTTCAGTCCGTAGAAATCCAGCGGCTGGCCCATCACCGCCAGGTCTTCGTCCGGGATTTCCCGCAGGTACTGCAGGAAGGGGTTGAGCACAGGACTGAAGCTGGGGTAGCGGCCCAGCAGCACCGGATCGGAGAACATCCTGTTGTGCAGCACATCGAAGAGTTCCACCAGCACATCGTGCGCGAGTCCGTGCTTCGCCCCGATCACGGGGGAGTAGACGTTGGTGATGCCGGCCTCTCCGGCGATGCCGCCAGCCCGCAGAGCCGAGAGGCTGAGCCCGTGCGCCAAGATCAGATGGTGCGCCGCGGGAAGGGCATCGAACAGCCCGGCCTCGCCGGGCGCATGAACGCCCAAGCCGTAGCCGTTGAGGGTGACGGTGGTCGGCTCGTTGATGGTCACCCAGCGGTCCACCCGGTCGCCGAACCGTTCGGCGGCGATGGCGGCGAAGTCGGCCAGCCGAAAGGCGGTATCCCGGTTCAGCCAGCCGCCGGCCTGCTCCAGCGGCAGCGGGGTGTCCCAGTGGAACAGCGTGCACATCGGGGAAATACCCCGTGCCAGCAACTCGTCCAGCAGCCGGTCATAGAAGTCGATGCCCTTCTGGTTGACCGGCCCCTTGCCGCCGGGCTGGATCCGGGGCCAGGACAACGAAAACCGGTATGAGTCCACGCCCAGCTCGGCGAGCAGCGCCACGTCCTGCGGCATCCGGTGGTAGTGGTCGCAGGCGGTATCCGCCGTGGCGCCGCCGGCCACCCGGCCCGGCTCGTGGGTAAAGGCGTCCCAGCCGGAGGGCCCGCGGCCGTCTTCGGCCGCCGCGCCCTCGATCTGGAACGCCGCGGTGGCTACACCCAGGGTAAAGTCGGGCGGTAGCAGGGCCGCCAGATGATCGGTGCCCAATGCCATTCGCGCCTATCCTCCTTTTAACCACAACTCCCGATCCCGCAGGCAGGGTCCCGGCGGGGCGGGGTAGGCACCAGCATTCCACCGCCGGCCGGCGCGCGCCAGAGCCGCTGCGCAACAGAGCCGCTGCGCAACAGAGCCGCTGCGCAACAGAGCCGCTGCGCGCCAACGGCCGGGGCCCGGTGCCGCAGGCGCCGATTCGCAATCGCGGCCAAAGTCTGCCACACTAGACGAGTTGTTCAAGCGCTTTTGCATGTCTATGTGCGAAGCTGTGTCCCGCCCGGGATAATGCCCGGGGCAGGGTCAGGCTCCACAGTCTTGAAAGCCCAAATATAACCCACCCTCCATTTTGAGCGGGCGGAGTGCGCAGAATGTTCGCGACACGCCCGACCGCGGGGGTCGGAGCCTCAGCAGGGTGAGGAACCCGGATTCATCCGGATTCAGTCTGTTGGAGGAGCGCCAGGCACGGGGAGATCCGGCCAGTGGGGCGCACAGGAAGAAAGTCCACAGAGCAGCACTGAGAAAGAGAGCGGAGACGCCATGGCGGGACAGAAAATCCGCATCCGTCTGAAGTCATATGACCATGAGGTCATTGATGTTTCAGCACGGAAGATCGTTGAGACGGTCACGCGTGCAGGCGCAACGGTAGTCGGCCCCGTGCCGCTGCCCACCGAGAAGAACGTGTACTGCGTTATCCGGTCGCCGCACAAGTACAAGGACAGCCGGGAGCACTTTGAAATGCGCACCCACAAACGGCTGATCGACATTATCGATCCCACGCCGAAGGCCGTCGACTCGCTGATGCGGCTCGACCTGCCGGCGGACGTGAACATCGAAATCAAGCTGTAGGGGAGTGCGGATTCAGATGTCTACCACTACACGCCAAGTAAAAGGCCTGCTGGGCACCAAGCTCGGCATGACCCAGGTCTGGGACGAGGACAACCGTCTGATCCCGGTGACCGTCGTCAAGGCTGACTCCAACGTCATCACCCAGCTGCGCTCTGCGGACGTCGACGGCTACACCGCCGTCCAGATCGGCTTCGGCCAGATCGACCCGCGCAAGGTGACCAAGCCGCTGGCCGGCCACTTCGAGAAGGCCGGGGTTACCCCGCGCCGCCACGTGGTCGAGCTGCGCACCGCCGATGCCGACTCCTACGAGCTGGGTCAGGAACTCTCCGTTGAGCTGTTCGAGACCGGCCAGAAGGTCGACGTCGTCGGAACCAGCAAGGGTAAGGGCTTCGCCGGTGTCATGAAGCGTCACGGCTTCTCCGGCGTGGGCGCCTCGCACGGTGCACACAAGAACCACCGCAAGCCCGGTTCCATCGGTGGCGCGTCCACTCCGGGCCGCGTTTTCAAGGGCCTGCGCATGGCCGGCCGCATGGGTGCCGTCCGCCACACCACGCTGAACCTGACCGTTCATGCTGTGGACACCGAGAACTCGCTGCTCTTGATCAAGGGTGCCGTTCCCGGTGCCCGCGGCTCGGTCGTTCTCGTCCGTTCCGCTGTGAAGGGAGCCTAGTTCAATGGCTAAAACGCTCAAGGTTGACCTGCCTGCAGAGATCTTCGACGTCCAGACCAACGTGCCGCTGCTGCACCAGGTCGTCGTCGCACAGCTCGCTGCTGCCCGTCAGGGAACCCACAAGACCAAGACCCGCGCCGAGGTTTCCGGTGCCGGCCGCAAGCCGTTCAAGCAGAAGGGCACCGGCCGCGCCCGCCAGGGTTCGATCCGCGCTCCGCACATGACCGGCGGCGGCGTGGTGCACGGCCCGACCCCGCGCGACTACAGCCAGCGCACCCCCAAGAAGATGAAGGCTGCTGCCCTGCGCGGCGCCCTGTCTGACCGGGCACGCAACGGCCGCATCCACGTTGTGGACGCACTGGTTGCCGGCGACAAGCCGTCCACCAAGGCTGTTACCGAGACCCTGCGCTCCATCACCGACCGCAAGAACCTGCTCGTAGCCATCGAGCGCGCCAACGATGTGGCGGCCCTGAGCCTGCGCAACATCGAGGGTGTTCACACCATCTACGTGGATCAGCTGAACACCTACGACGTGCTGGTTTCCGACGACGTGGTCTTCACCCAGGCCGCCTACGAGGCATTCGTCGCAGCCAAGACTGCAGCTAACGCAACTGCCAAGGAGGACGCCAAGTGAGCGCGACCACCACAAAAGATCCCCGCGACGTGATCATTGCTCCCGTCGTTTCGGAGAAGAGCTACGGCCTGATCGACGAAGGTAAGTACACCTTCTTCGTCGACCCGCGCTCTAACAAGACCGAGATCAAGCTGGCCGTGGAGAAGATTTTCTCCGTCAAGGTCGACTCGATCAACACCATCAACCGTGCCGGTAAGCGCAAGCGGACCAAGTTCGGATGGGGACAGCGCAAGGACACCAAGCGCGCCATTGTCACCCTGAAGGAAGGCACAATTGACATCTTCGGCGGTCCGCTTTCTTAAGCGGAGACCACTTTAACGAGGAATTGAACTATGGGAATCCGTAAATACAAGCCGACTACACCGGGCCGTCGCGGCTCGAGCGTAGCCGACTTTGCCGAAATCACGCGGTCGACACCGGAAAAGTCGTTGCTGCGTCCGCTGACCAAGTCCGGCGGCCGTAACAACTCCGGTAAGATCACCACCCGCCACAAGGGCGGCGGACACAAGCGCCAGTACCGTCTGATCGACTTCCGTCGCCACGACAAGGACGGCGTGCCCGCCAAGGTCGCTCACATCGAGTATGACCCGAACCGCACCGCGCGGATCGCTCTGCTGCACTACGTTGATGGCACCAAGCGCTACATCCTGGCTCCGGCCAAGCTGAAGCAGGGAGACACCGTTGAAGCCGGCGCCAGCGCCGACATCAAGCCGGGCAACAACCTGCCGCTGCGCAACATCCCCGTCGGTACTGTGATCCACGCTGTGGAGCTGCGTCCGGGCGGCGGTGCCAAGATGGCCCGCTCCGCCGGTGCCTCCGTGCAGCTGGTAGCCAAGGAAGGCAAGTACGGCCAGCTCCGTCTGCCCTCCGGCGAAATCCGCAACGTTGACGTGCGCTGCCGCGCAACCGTCGGCGAGGTCGGCAACGCCGAGCAGTCCAACATCAACTGGGGCAAGGCCGGCCGCATGCGCTGGAAGGGCGTCCGCCCGACCGTCCGCGGTGTAGCCATGAACCCGGTCGACCACCCGCACGGTGGTGGCGAGGGCAAGACCTCCGGTGGCCGTCACCCGGTCAACCCGAACGGCAAGCCCGAGGGCCGCACCCGCCGCCCGAACAAGGAAAGCGACCGCCTGATTGTGCGTCGCCGTCGTACTGGCAAGAACAAGCGATAGGAGCCTGGGAACATGCCACGCAGCCTGAAGAAAGGCCCCTTCGTCGATCAGCACCTCTTCGTGAAGGTAGCTGCAGAGAACGAAAAGGGCACCAAGAACGTCATCAAGACGTGGTCCCGCCGTTCGATGATCGTCCCCGACATGCTCGGGCACACGATCGCCGTACACGACGGACGCAAGCACATCCCGGTGTTTGTCACTGAGTCGATGGTCGGGCACAAGCTCGGCGAATTCGCCCCGACGCGGACTTTCCGCGGCCATGTGAAGGACGACCGCAAGGGCAAGCGCCGCTAGGCGCTGCTCTTACGGCAGAAGACGAGAGAAGGAAAGCAATGGAAGCCAAGGCTATTGCGCGCCATATCCGCGTGACGCCTATGAAGGCCCGGCGCGTCGTCAACCTTGTTCGTGGCAAGCAGGCGAATGAGGCTCTGGCAATCTTGAAGTTTGCCCCCCAGGCAGCTTCGGAGCCGGTCAGCAAGGTACTCGCGTCGGCCGTCGCCAACGCCCGCGTTCTCGCGGACCGTGACGGCATCGCCTTTGACGAGAGCGACCTCTACATCAGCGAAGCATTCGTCGATGAAGGCCCCACTATGAAGCGGTTCCAGCCGCGCGCCCAGGGGCGTGCCTACCGCATCAATAAGCGGACCAGCCACATCACGGTTGTTGTCGCTACCCCGGAGAAAGAGGAGGACCAGTAAGTGGGACAGAAAGTAAACCCGCACGGATTCCGACTCGGTATCACCACCGACCATGTCTCCCACTGGTTCGCTGACAGCAACAAGGCCGGCCAGCGCTACAAGGACTTCGTCCGCGAGGACGTGAAGATCCGCCAGCTGATGTCCACGGGCATGGACCGCGCGGGCATCGCGAAGGTTGAGATCGAGCGTACCCGTGACCGTGTTCGTGTGGACATCCACACCGCACGCCCCGGCATTGTCATTGGCCGCCGCGGCGCCGAAGCAGACCGCATCCGCGGCGAGCTGGAGAAGCTCACCGGCAAGCAGGTTCAGCTGAACATCCTCGAGGTCAAGAACCCGGAGATCGAAGCTCAGCTGGTTGCCCAGGGCATCGCCGAGCAGCTGACCTCGCGCGTGGCTTTCCGCCGCGCCATGAAGAAGGCCATGCAGTCCGCCACCCGCGCCGGCGCCAAGGGCATCCGTGTCCAGTGCTCCGGTCGCCTCGGCGGCGCTGAAATGAGCCGTTCGGAGTTCTACCGCGAAGGACGTGTGCCCCTGCACACCCTGCGTGCGAACATCGACTACGGCTTCTTCGAGGCCAAGACCACGTTCGGCCGCATCGGCGTCAAGGTCTGGATCTACAAGGGCGACGTGACCGCGAAGGAACTGGCTGCCCAGCAGGCTGCCGCTCCGTCCTCGCGCGGCCGTGGCGACCGTCCGGGCCGTCCCGCCGCCGGTGGCGAGCGCCGTCGTCGTAATGACCGTCCTGCCGCTCCCGCCGCAGGCGAGGGCGCAGCCAAGGCCGAGGCCCCTGCCGCTGAGGCAGCAGCGCCCGCGGCAGAAGGAGGAGAAGCTTAAATGCTTATCCCACGTCGAGTTAAGTTCCGCAAGCAGCACCACCCGGGTCGTTCCGGCGCTGCTACCGGCGGCACCGAGGTCAGCTTCGGCGAGTGGGGTATCCAGGCTCTGACGCCGGCATACGTCACCAACCGCCAGATTGAAGCGGCCCGTATTGCGATGACCCGCCACATCAAGCGTGGCGGCAAGGTCTGGATCAACATTTATCCGGACCGCCCGCTGACCAAGAAGCCCGCCGAAACCCGCATGGGTTCCGGTAAGGGCTCGCCGGAATGGTGGGTCGCAAACGTCAAGCCGGGTCGGGTTCTGTTCGAACTCTCCGGTGTCAATGAAGAGGTAGCTCGCGAGGCACTGCGCCTGGCGATCCACAAGCTGCCGTTGAAGGCACGCATTGTGCGTCGCGAAGGTGGTGAATAGAAATGGCAGTTGGTTCAAAGGAACTGGCAACCGATCAGCTCGAGACATTCGATAAGGACCGTCTCGCAGAGGAGCTGCGCAAGGCCAAGGAGGAGCTGTTCAACCTCCGTTTCCAGTCCGCCACCGGTCAGCTGGAAAACCATGGCCGCCTGAAGGCAGTCAAGCGCGACATCGCACGCATCTACACTGTGCTGCGCGAGCGCGAGCTGGGCATTCGCCCCGAGGTTGAGGTTTCAGCTGAAGCCCCGGCCGAGGAGAAGAAGGCCAAGAAGGCTAAGAAGTCTGAAAAGGCTGCAGAAGCCGACACCGCTGAGACCGCAGCCCCCGCTTCGGAGGATGAGGCCAAGTGAGCGAAAACACGAACAAGGATGCAACTGTGGAAGAAGCCACTCAGGCTCGCGGTTACCGTAAGACCGCCCGCGGCTACGTCGTCTCGGACAAGATGGACAAGACCATCGTGGTCGAGGTTGAGGACCGCGTGAAGCACGCGCTGTACGGCAAGGTGATTCGCCGGACCGAGAAGCGCAAGGCCCACGACGAGCAGAACTCCGCCGGCATCGGCGACCTGGTTCTGATCGCCGAGACCCGGCCGCTGTCCGCCACCAAGCGGTGGCGCCTGGTCGAGATCATCGAAAAGGCCAAGTAGGACCCAGGTCCTGCGCGGGGCCCGCCTGCAGAGCGGGCGGGCCCCGCACCCTTTAAGTTTCCCTTCCGGCGCCATGGATCCCGGTTCGCCGGAGCAGTCGGAAGGGTTTGAGGGGGAACGCGGTTGCTGAAGTCTTGGCCCCGGACCCCTTGAAAAGTTCAAGCCCCTGGCCGTAATTTCACGTCCGGGGTGTCTTGGTCATAAACTAGTAATCTTGCCTGTGCCGTTTGGAAAGACCATCCATCCTTCCGCATGGACAGAATAGGCAAATTCCCGCAACCGCCTTCGGACCGCGCACACGTGTGGCCAGGGGGAGTTACGGTGCGGGCTACCCATATCCGTTCCGCAAGGCTCAGCTATGAGAACCAGCGCGACGACAGGAGTAATAAGTGATTCAGCAGGAGTCGCGACTGAAGGTCGCCGACAACACGGGTGCCAAGGAAATCTTGACCATCCGCGTTCTCGGTGGATCCGGCCGTCGCTACGCAGGCATTGGCGACACCATTGTTGCCACCGTCAAGGACGCAATTCCGGGCGGCAACGTCAAGAAGGGTGACATCGTCAAGGCTGTCATCGTTCGCACCAAGAAGGAACGCCGCCGCGCGGACGGTTCCTACATCAAGTTCGATGAGAACGCAGCCGTGATCCTCAAGAACGACGGCGATCCCCGCGGCACCCGTATCTTCGGTCCGGTCGGCCGTGAGCTTCGCGACAAGAAGTTCATGAAGATCATTTCGCTGGCTCCGGAGGTGCTGTAGTCCATGGCTAAGTACAAGATCAAGAAGGGTGACCTGGTTCAGGTCATCACCGGTGCCAAGGCTGAGCGCGGCGGCGACCGCGGCAAGCAGGGCAAGGTCCTGAAGGTGTTCACGGAGACCAACCGTGTGCTGGTTGAAGGCGTCAACCGCGTCACCAAGCACACCAAGGCCGGACAATCGGAACGCGGCACGAAGACCGGTGGCATCGAGACCGTTGAGGCACCGATCCACATCTCGAACGTGGCGATCGTCGATCCCGAGACCAAGAAGCCGACCCGGGTTGGCTACCGCACCGAAACCGTCGAGCGTGATGGCCGTGAGCGCACTGTGCGCATCCGCGTGTCCAAGGCCTCCGGGAAGGACCTCTAATGACTGAGACTGTCACCAAGATCGTTCCCCGTCTGAAGACTCGCTACGCCGGCGAGATCAAGCAGGCTCTGCGGGACGAGTTCAAGTACGAGAACGTGAACCAGGTTCCGCGCCTGGTCAAGGTCGTTGTCAACATGGGTGTGGGAGATGCCGCCAAGGACTCCAAGCTCATCGACGGCGCCGTCCGCGACCTGACCCAGATCACCGGCCAGAAGCCGCAGGTCACCAAGGCCCGCAAGTCCATCGCCCAGTTCAAGCTGCGCGAAGGCATGCCGATCGGCGCCCACGCGACGCTGCGCGGCGACCGCATGTGGGAATTCGTGGACCGCCTGGTTTCGCTGGCTCTGCCCCGTATCCGCGACTTCCGCGGCCTCAACGGCAAGCAGTTCGACGGAAACGGTAACTACACCTTCGGTCTGACCGAGCAGTCGATGTTCCACGAGATCGATCAGGACAAGATCGACCGCGTGCGCGGCATGGACATCACCGTAGTGACCACCGCCAAGACCGATGACGAGGGCCGTGCGCTGTTGAAGGCGCTTGGTTTCCCGTTCAAGACCGAAGATTAATCTAGCTACGTGAAAGGTCCCGCCCCGGCGCCCAGCGCTGTCCGGAGCGAGGAAACCGTTACGAGGAAGGGCAAGAGCCCACAATGACTATGACAGATCCTGTCGCAGACATGCTCACGCGTCTGCGCAACGCCAACTCGGCTTACCACGACACGGTGTCGATGCCGTACAGCAAGCTCAAGGCTCGCGTCGCCGACATCCTGAAGGCCGAGGGCTACATCGCCGGTTGGAAGGAAGAAGAGGCCGAGGTCGGCAAGAAGCTGACCCTGGAACTCAAGTTCGGTCCGAACCGCGAGCGTTCCATCGCCGGCATCCGCCGCATCTCCAAGCCCGGTCTGCGCGTTTACGCGAAGTCCACCAACCTGCCGCACGTGCTCGGTGGCCTGGGCATCGCAATCCTGTCCACCTCTTCCGGACTGATGACTGATCGTCAGGCCGGCAAGAAGGGCGTGGGCGGCGAAGTCCTCGCTTACGTCTGGTAACGGAAAGGAAGAGATTAAATGTCACGTATTGGACGTCTCCCCATCACCGTTCCCGCCGGCGTTGAGGTCAAGGTCGACGGCAACGTCGTCTCCGTCAAGGGCGCCAAGGGCGAGCTGAGCCACACTCTGGCTTCGCCCATCACGGTTTCCCTGGAAGAGAGCACCCTCACCGTTGCCCGCCCGAACGACGAGCGCGAATCCCGGTCCCTGCACGGCCTGACCCGCACGCTGATCAACAACATGATCGTTGGCGTGACCGAGGGCTACAAGAAGGACCTCGAGATCGTCGGCACCGGTTACCGCGTGCAGGCCAAGGGCTCGAACCTCGAGTTCGCGCTGGGCTTCAGCCACCCGGTAATCGTGAATGCCCCCGACGGCATCACCTTCGCCGTGGAGGGCCCCACCAAGCTCTCCGTCTCCGGCATCAACAAGCAGCAGGTCGGCGAAGTTGCTGCCAACATCCGCAAGCTGCGTAAGCCTGACCCCTACAAGGGCAAGGGCGTTCGCTACGCCGGCGAGCAAATCCGCCGCAAGGTCGGAAAGGCTGGTAAGTAAACCATGGCGATCAGCATTAATAAGAAGCGGACCTCGAAGTCCAAGTCCGCAGCACGCGGCCGCCGCCATCTGCGCGTCCGCAAGCGCATCACCGGTACCGCGGTCCGTCCGCGCCTGGTGGTCAACCGTTCCGCACGCCACATCTTTGTCCAGGTTGTCGATGACAGCAAGGGCATCACCGTGGCTTCGGCTTCCACCATGGAAGCCGATCTGCGGGCCCTCGACGGCGACAAGTCCGCCAAGGCAAAGCGCGTCGGCGAGCTCGTGGCTGAGCGTGCCAAGGCTGCCGGTGTTGAGGCCGTGGTCTTCGACCGCGGTGGCAACCGGTACCACGGCCGCATCGCAGCGGTTGCCGACGGCGCACGTGAAGGTGGGCTGGCACTGTGACCGCTGAGAACAACGAAAAGGAAACTCAGGTGACTGAAGCAACTGAGACCGCTGCCGCGGGATCCGCTGAGACCACCGCTGCTTCCGGCCAGGACGACCGCCGCGGCGGACGTCGTGGCGAACGTAGCGGCGGCGGCGACCGTGGTGGCCGCGGACGTGGCCGCGACAACGCACGCGATGCCGAGAAGGACAAGTTCCTTGAGCGCGTCGTCACCATCAACCGCGTGTCCAAGGTCGTCAAGGGCGGCCGCCGCTTTAGCTTCACGGCTCTGGTAGTTGTCGGCGACGGCAACGGCATGGTCGGCGTGGGCTACGGCAAGGCCAAGGAAGTCCCGGCAGCGATCGCCAAGGGCGTGGAAGAGGCCAAGAAGTCCTTCTTCCGCGTGCCGATCATCGCCGGCACCGTTCCGCACCAGGTGCAGGGCGAAGCCGCTGCAGGCGTTGTCATGCTGCGTCCGGCTGCTGCCGGTACCGGTGTGATCGCCGGTGGTCCGGTCCGCGCCGTACTCGAGTGCGCCGGCATCCACGATGTGCTCTCCAAGTCGCTTGGTTCTTCCAACGCGATCAACATCGTGCACGCTACCGTCGACGCGCTGCGTCGCCTGGAAGAGCCCCGCTCCGTGGCAGCCCGCCGTGGCCTGCCGTTGGATGAGGTTGCTCCGGCGATCCTGCTGCGCAACATGCAGAAGGCAGGTGCGTAATGACCACTCCCAAGAATCTGACTCCGTCGGATGCACAGTTGGAAATCACGCAGATCAAGTCCGTCATTGGCGGCAAGCAGAACCAGCGCGACACGCTGCGTTCACTGGGCCTGAAGCGCATCGGACACACCGTTGTCCGTAGCGCCGATGCAGTGACCGTCGGCATGGTCAACACTGTTTCTCACCTGGTGAAGGTTGAGGAGGCGAAGTAAAGATGGCAGAAGAGAACAAGACTCTCAAGGTCCACCACCTGCGTCCTGCCCCCGGTGCCAAGACCGCCAAGACCCGTGTTGGTCGTGGTGAAGGCTCCAAGGGTAAGACCGCCGGTCGCGGTACCAAGGGTACAAAGGCCCGTTACCAGGTCAAGGCTGGCTTTGCCGGCGGCCAGCTGCCGCTGCATATGCGCCTGCCGAAGCTGCGCGGCTTCAAGAACCCGTTCAAGGTGGAATTCCAGGTTGTGAACCTGGACAAGCTCAATGAGCTGTTCCCCGAGGGCGGCGACGTGACCGTGGAGGCCCTCGTGGCCAAGGGTGCGGTTCGCAAGAACCAGCCCGTGAAGGTCCTGGGCACCGGCGACATCACCGTCAAGGTCGATGTGAAGGTTGACGCCTTCTCCGCCAGTGCCGCTGAGAAGATTGCCGCCGCTGGCGGCACCGTGACGGCGCTCTAGCAGCCCGTGCCGGGTGCAATCTATTAGCAGCCCCTGACTGAACTCGTGGCGGCCGGTATATTCCGGTCGCCACGAGTTCAGCCGCTTTAAGGGCAGACGACGTATTCTTAACCCGTTTAATGCGAACGGGCCGAGCCGATAGACTCGGATCTTGTGACTTGCCGCGCAGCGGCATCAGAAACTTTTGGGAGGACGCTTGCTTAGCGCAATTGGCCGGGCATTCCGGACGCCGGACCTGCGGCGCAAGTTGTTGTTCACGCTGGGGATCATGACGGTCTACCGCCTGGGCGTATTCATCCCGGCACCGGGCGTGGACTACGGCAACGTGCAGCAGTGTCTGGCGCTGGGCAATACCAGCGGCGGGCTGTATCAGTTCGTCAATCTGTTCAGCGGCGGCGCGCTGCTGCAGGTGTCCATCTTCGCCCTCGGCATCATGCCGTACATCACCGCCAGCATCATCGTGCAGCTGCTCCGCGTGGTCATCCCGCGTTTCCAGGAACTGCACCAGGAAGGTCCGCAGGGCCAGTCCAAGCTGACGCAGTACACCCGTTACCTCACCATCGCCCTGGGCCTGCTCAACGCTACGACGCTGGTGTCGCTGGCGCGGACCGGAGCCCTGCTGGGCGACTGCCCGGTTCCGATCATCCCCGAGGACAACCTCGTGGAGATCAGCCTGATCATCCTGACCCTGACCGCGGGCACCGGCCTGATCATGTGGATGGGCGAACTGATCACCGAGAAGGGCGTCGGCAACGGCATGTCCTTGCTGATCTTCATCTCGATTGCCGCCGGATTCCCGAGCTCGCTGGGCGAGATCTGGAACACCCAGGGCGTGAACGTCTTCCTCGGCGTGCTGATCGTGGGCCTGCTGACCGTGGCCGCGGTGGTCTTTGTGGAACAGTCGCAGCGGCGCATCCCGGTGCAGTATGCCAAGCGCATGGTGGGACGCCGCACCGTCGGTGGCACCAGCACCTACATCCCGATCAAGGTCAACATGGCCGGCGTCATCCCGGTGATCTTCGCGTCGTCGATGCTGTACCTGCCGTCGCTGATCGCGCAGTTCAACACTCCGACCGACGGCACCACCGCGCCGCCAGAGTGGGTCAACTGGATTAACACCTACCTGGTCAGCGGGGACTCGCCGTTCTACATGGCGGTCTACTTCTCCCTGATCGTCTTCTTCACCTACTTCTACGTGGCCATCACCTTCAACCCGGAGGAAGTCGCAGAGAACATGAAGAAGTACGGCGGCTTCATCCCGGGCATCCGGGCCGGCCGCCCGACCGCGGAGTACCTGCAGTACGTGCTGGCCAGAATCACGCTGCCCGGCGCGCTCTACCTGGGCATCATCTCGCTGATCCCGCTGATCGCACTGGTGCTCATCAACGCAAACCAGAACTTCCCGTTCGGCGGCGTTTCCATCCTCATCATGGTTGGTGTGGGACTGGAGACCGTCAAACAAATCAACGCACAACTACAGCAACGCCACTACGAAGGACTCCTGCGATGACTCAAATGCTCATTATCGGCCCGCCCGGATCCGGCAAGGGCACCCAGGCCTCCCGCATCTCCGACCGGTTGGGCATCGTCGCGATCTCCACCGGAGACATCTTCCGCGCCAACGTCAAGGAAGAGACGCCGCTCGGCGTCGAAGCCAAGAAGTACATCGACAAGGGCGAGTTCGTGCCGGACAGCGTCACCAACAACATGGTGCGTGACCGGTTGAAGCAGCCCGACGCCGCCGACGGCTTCCTGCTGGACGGCTACCCCCGCACCAGCGGCCAGGTGGACGAACTGGACAACATCTTGGCCGAGGCCGACACGCAGCTGGACATCGTCCTGCAGCTGACCGCCGACGACGAGGAACTGGTCAAGCGCCTGCTCGGCCGCGCCGCGCAGGAAGGCCGCAGCGACGACAACGAGGCTGTGATCCGCCGCCGGCTCGCCCTCTACCACGAGGAAACCGCCGTCGTCGTCAACCGCTACGCGGAGCGCGGCATTGTGGCCACCGTCGACGGCATCGGCGACATCGACGAGGTTACCGAGCGCATCATGACCGCGCTCAAGTCCGTCACGGCCTGACAGCCCGAGAGAGTTAGAGACAGCCCATGGCGTTCCGCCAGCCCAGCATCGAATACAAGACCAACGACCAGATCCGCAAAATGCGTACCGCCGGTCTGGTGGTCAGCCGCGCGCTTGACGCTGCGGTTGCCGCCGCCGTTCCCGGTGCTACCACGGCGGACGTGGACGCGGCCTTCGAAGCGGTGCTGGACGAAGCCGGCGCCAAGAGCAACTTCAAGGGCTATCACGGCTTCCCGGCCACGGTCTGCGTGTCCGTCAATGAGGAAGTGGTCCACGGCATCCCCGGCGGCAAGGTGCTCCAGGACGGAGACATCATCTCGGTGGACGGCGGCTGCAGCGTGGACGGCTGGCACGGCGACTCCGCCCGCGGCGTGATCGTAGGCACCGCAGATCCGGAAGACCAGCGGCTCTCCGATGTCACCGAGGAAGCCATGTGGCGGGGGATTGCCGCCCTCGCCAACGGTCACCGCGTGGGCGACATCGGCAACGCCATCGACGACTACGTCTCCTCGGTCCCCGGCAAGCCGCTGGGCATCCTGGAGGACTACGTGGGCCACGGCATCGGCACCGCCATGCACCAGGCTCCGGATGTGCTGAACTACCGGACCAACCACCGCGGGGCGAAGATCCGCCCCGGGCTGTGCCTGGCCATCGAACCGATGTTGGTCCGCGGGGACATCGAGACCAAGGTGCTGGACGACGACTGGACGGTGGTGACCACGGACGGGTCCCGTTCCTGCCAGTGGGAGCACACCGTGGCCGTGCACGACGGCGGCATCTGGGTTCTGACGGCCGAAGACGGGGGAGCGGCGAGGCTGGCCCCGCTGGGGGTTACCCCGGTGCCGCTGGACTAGCTGCCGGCTGCCGGCCCGACTTCATCGCCCGAAGGCCGGTCCCGCTGGATAGATCGTCCAGCCGGACCGGCCTTCGGGCGTTTAAAGACCATCCCCGAAAGGACGTCCCGCACCATGATGGGATCCCACCACGCCCTCTCCGGCGCCGCCGCCTGGATCGCCCTCACCAGCCAGGTGCACGTGCCGCTGGATGCCATCACGACGCCGATGGGCTGGGGCGCGCAGAGCCTCACCTTGGGCTGGGGGCTGCTGGATGTCGGGCCGCTGGGCCTGATCACCGGAGCCATGGTGACTGCAGGCGCCGCGCTGGTGCCGGACGCTGACCACCACAACGCCACCATCGCCCACTCGCTGCCGCCGCTCTCCAATTCGGTCTGCGCCGGCGTGGGGGCGCTGGCCGGCGGGCACCGCAGGGGAACACATTCGTTGATCGGATTGGCCGCTTTCGTGGCCACGGCGTGGGTCGCCGGGCTCTGGACCGTTGAAACCGAATGGTTCGGCACCGTCTATCCGGGCGCGGGCATATTGTGCGTGCTGCTGGTGGCCTTCGCGGCCAAGGCCCTCAAGTTCCTGCCCGACGGGCTGCAGAAGATTCCGTGGGCCGTAGGCCTGTCGATGGCCGCGTTCATCGCCGTGTACGCCCCGGAGCAGCAGAACTGGTTCCCGCTGGCCATGGGCATCGGCGTGGTCATGCACGTGCTCGGGGACATGCTGACCACCGGGGGAGTGAACCTGCTCTGGCCGCTGCGGATCAAGCCTCCCAAGGTCTGGCGCCGGGTCCCGGTACTGAACACCATCTGGCGGCGGAACGGCTACTTCGCCCTGCCGCTGCTGGGAAATGCCGGCTCCGTGCGCGAATGGGCGCTGCTGGTGCCGGTCAGCGCCTACGTCGTCATACTGTTCGTGGGCGCATGCCTTGACGTTGGGCACCAGGGCCTGACGGCGCTCGGCGCCGGCTGACCCCCGCGGCCCTCCGGCCGACAGTACGGGACGTATCGGGAAGAACCAGAGGAGAGACTGCATGAGCCGGAATCCGAAGCGCATCGATGGGAAAGCGGTGGTGCTGGTGGTGGTCGTTGTGGTGCTCTTCGCAACCATTCTGCTCCCGGCAGTGAACGCCGGCTTCGCCCTCATCTCCGGCGCTGCGGCTGGTACCGAGCCGAGTGGGCTGGGCGTTGTCCTGGCCGGGGTCATCGGCGTGCTGACCGCCGCCTTCGCCGGGATCGGTGTGGCCGCATGGCTCCGGCGCCGCCGGCGTCAGCAACGGAACATACCCTGAGCCTTCACCTCCCCGGCTGAAGGCGTCGTCCACCGACCGCGCGGAGTGGCCCGCCCAGACAACACACTGAATGGCCTCATCCTTGCCCGGCTGCTTCTGCCGGGCGAGGATGAGGCCATGACTTCTTCCATCACCGATGTGCCCGGCATCCGCGTGGGCCAGGTCCAAAAAACCGGCGACGGCTGGCTCACCGGCGTCACCGTGGTGCTGCCGCCGCCGGGCAGCGTGGGCGCCGTGGACGTTCGCGGCGGAGGGCCGGCCACGCACGAGACCGACGCGCTGGACCCCACCACCCTGGTGCCGACCGTGGACGCGGTGGTGCTCAGCGGCGGCAGCGCCTTTGGGCTGATCGCCGCGCACGGGGCACAGCGCTGGCTGGAGGAACAAGGACTCGGCTACCGCACGGCGAACGCAGTGGTGCCGATTGTCCCGGCGGCAGCCATCTATGACCTGGGCCGGGGCGGGGACATCACCGCCCGCCCCGATGAGCAGATGGGGTACGACGCCGCTGCCTCCGCGGGCGCGATGCCAGACTTCGGTGCGGTGCCGCGCGGCAACGTCGGCGCCGGCACCGGGGCGGCCCTGGGCTTCCAGCAGTACAAGGGGGGAGTGGGGACCGCCTCGCTGCGGATGAGCGGCGCGAACGAAGGCGTGGTGGTGGGCGCGCTGGCGGTGGTGAACGCCGTCGGCATGCCGTTCCACGGTGCAGGGAGTGGAGCGGAGGGTCTCCACACGGGCGCTGCGCGCCCTGGTCGACCACCGGAGGAGGGCGCTGCGCGCCCTGGTCGACGACCGGAGGGGGCGGATGTGCCCGGGCGGCGGGGGGAGGGTGCTCCGCTGAACACGACTCTCTGTGTCGTGGCGACCAATGCGGTGCTGGACCCGGCCCAAGCCAAGCGGACCGCGTCCGCCGCGCACGCCGGGCTGGCCCGGGCGCTCAGCCCGTCGCACACCTTGATGGACGGGGACGTGGTCTTCACCCTGGCCACTGGGCAGCAGCAGCTGGTCCAGGACGGTCCGATGGATGTCCGGGTGGAACTCCACGTGCTAGCCGCGGATGCGGTCACTGCTGCCATTAGGGACGCGGTGGTGAGCGCCGAACGGGTGGAGGGCTCCGGCGTCGTACTGGAAAAGTACCCGTACCCGGGCTGAGGGATCACGCCGCGGCAGCTCGCTAGCGCATTGCACGCGGCCATCGCGTGCACATGCCCCACCGTTATCCGGATTTAACTTTATCCCGCATCCGGAGTACAGTTGTCTGTTGGTTGTCTCTACTTTCATGCCCATCTTCGGGTGCATGGCGCCCGCGAAAGCCGTTTGGATTCGTACGGCGTCAGTGGGGTGTAGCGGCAAGCAAAACCCAACAACTAGCCACCGCGTCAGCGATGGTTACTGACGTTAGCGGAGGATATGGCTAAGAAAGACGGTGTCATTGAGATTGAAGGCACTGTGCAGGAGGCTCTGCCCAATGCGATGTTCCGCGTTGAGCTGACCAACGGGCACGTTGTGCTGGCTCATATCTCAGGAAAGATGCGTCAGCACTACATCAGGATCCTCCCAGAGGACCGCGTTGTGGTGGAACTCAGCCCGTACGACCTCTCACGGGGCCGTATCGTCTACCGCTACAAGTAAAGACTTATGCCGCGGGCAACTGCGGGGAACGTAAGTAGTTACGACAGCATCAGCTAACAACGCAAAGGAAAACCATGAAGGTCCAGCCGAGCGTCAAGCGGATTTGTGACAAGTGCCAGGTGATTCGTCGCAAGGGCAACGTCATTGTGATCTGCGAGAACCCGCGCCACAAGCAGCGCCAGGGCTAAGACTCCTGCTTTAGCAGGGGCCGCACGCCCACGCGTAGTAACTCAATAAAGGCAGCGCAGCAGGGCAACCTGCATACCCCCGGCACGGAGGCCGGGGACCCGAGGTATTCGGGGATGTGCTGCTTCAGACCTCCGGATACAACAAGGAGAACCGCCAATATGGCTCGTCTCGCTGGCGTAGACATTCCCCGCGAAAAGCGGGTAATTATCGCCCTGACTTACATCTACGGCGTGGGCAAGACCCGTGCAGAGCAGGTTATCGCGGAGACCGGCATCAGCCCGGACACCCGTGTCAAGGACCTCACCGACGCTGAGCTCGTTCAGCTGCGTGACTTCATCGAGGGCAACTACAAGGTTGAAGGCGACCTCCGCCGCGAAGTTGCAGCCGACATCCGCCGCAAGGTTGAAATCGGCAGCTACGAAGGCATCCGCCACCGCCGCGGCCTGCCCGTCCGCGGACAGCGCACCAAGACCAACGCCCGTACCCGCAAGGGCCCGAAGCGTACCGTCGCCGGTAAGAAGAAGACCCGCTAATTTCCAGCCGGTCAGCTAGCTACCAACCAACTTTGTAGGAGAAGAAATGCCCCCCAAGACTCGTGGAGCGGTCCGCAAGCCGCGTCGCAAGGACAAAAAGAACATCGCGCTGGGCCAGGCGCACATCAAGAGCACCTTCAACAACACCATCGTGTCCATCACGGACCCGACCGGTGCCGTCATCTCGTGGGCCTCGGCCGGCGAGGTTGGCTTCAAGGGCTCCCGCAAGTCCACTCCGTTCGCCGCGCAGATGGCTGCCGAATCGGCTGCCAAGCGTGCCCAGGAGCACGGACTGAAGAAGGTCGACGTCTTCGTGAAGGGCCCGGGGTCGGGACGCGAGACCGCCATCCGTTCGCTGCAGGCCGCTGGCCTCGAGGTTGGCTCCATCCAGGACGTCACCCCCAGCGCCCACAACGGATGCCGTCCGCCGAAGCGCCGCCGCGTCTAATCAGCCCAAGGATACTTTTGGCCGCCCAACAGAGTCCTCGCACGTTTGCGGGAGATCCTGTCGGCGGCCGAAAGTTCCATGCTGGAGGCTGACCAGCCGCCCATTTCCACCAATTCGTGCTGCGTCATATAGCGGATGCTCGCTGAAAGGAAACTAAGTGCTCATTGCACAGCGCCCCACCCTTACTGAAGAAGTAGTGGCCGATAACCGGTCCCGGTTCGTCATCGAACCGTTGGAGCCGGGCTTTGGCTACACCCTCGGAAACTCTCTCCGCCGCACGCTGCTGTCCTCGATCCCGGGTGCTGCCGTAACCAGCATCCGCATCGACGGCGTGCTGCATGAGTTCACCACCGTGCCGGGTGTGAAGGAAGATGTCACCGAGATCATCCTGAACATCAAGAACCTGGCCGTCTCCTCCGAGCACGACGAGCCCGTGGTTGCCTACCTGCGCAAGCAGGGACCCGGCGTCGTCACCGCAGCAGACATTGCTCCGCCGGCCGGCGTGGAATTCCACAACCCGGACCTGCACATCGCCACGCTGAACGAGAAGGGCAAGTTCGAACTCGAACTGACCATCGAACGCGGCCGTGGCTACGTGTCGGCAGCCCAGAACAAGTCCGGCGACCAGGAGATCGGCCGCATCCCGGTTGACTCCATCTACTCGCCGGTGCTGAAGGTGACCTTCAAGGTTGAGGCAACCCGTGTTGAGCAGCGCACCGACTTCGACCGCCTGATTGTCGACGTCGAAACCAAGGACTCCATTGCACCGCGCGACGCCGTCGCCTCTGCCGGAACCACCCTGGTTGAACTGTTCGGCCTGGCCCGCGAGCTGAACACCGCCGCCGAAGGCATCGAGATTGGCCCGAGCCCCACGGACGCCGCCCTGGCTGCCGACATGGCCCTGCCGATCGAGGACCTGGAGCTGACGGTCCGTTCCTACAACTGCCTTAAGCGTGAGGGCATCCACTCCGTGGGTGAGCTCGTTGCCCGCTCCGAGGCCGATCTGATGGACATCCGCAACTTCGGTGCCAAGTCCATCGACGAGGTCAAGGCAAAGCTGGTGGAACTGGGTCTGTCGCTGAAGGATTCGCCTCCTGGGTTCGATCTGGCTGCCCGCGCTGCAGCCATCGACGAGGACGAAACCTTCGAGGACGAGCTCTAAATCGCAAGAATTCTGCCGCCTTGGCGCTCGGGAGCGCACAGCGGCACCATTGAGGAGAAAACATAATGCCTACCCCCACTAAGGGTCCGCGCCTCGGAGGCGGTCCTGCCCACGAGCGCCTGATGCTCGCTAACCTGTCCGCCGCGCTCTTCGAGCACAAGCGGATCACCACCACGGTCACCAAGGCCAAGCGTCTGCGCCCGTTCGCAGAGCGCCTGATCACCTTCGCCAAGCGCGGAGACCTGTCCTCGCGCCGCCGCGTGCTGGCCGTGATCAGCAACAAAGGCATCGTCCACGAGCTGTTCACCGACATCGCTCCGGTCATGTCCAACCGCGACGGCGGCTACACCCGCATCACCAAGATCGGCAACCGCAAGGGCGACAACGCCCCCATGGCCGTCATCGAACTGGTGCTGGAGCCCGTATCGCCGAAGCAGGCCGTGGTGAACGAGGCAGAGAAGGCCACTGCCAAGGCTGCCCCGGCTCCGGTCGAGGAAGAGACCGCTTCGGCCGAGTCTGCTGAGTCGCCCGAGTCGGCTCAGTCCGGCGATTCGGCCGAGTCGGCTGATTCCGCGGAGTCCGCTCCGTCGGCCGAGTCCGCTGAGGAAGCCACCGAAGAGAAGAAGTAGTTCTTCACCTTCACCGTCTGAAGCCCGCTGTTCCTGCTCAGGAACGGCGGGCTTCTGCGTGCCCGGGGTTAGTTGATCACGACGGCGGTGCTCGCCTTGGGCGAGCTGCTTGCAGGTTTCCGGACCGGCCTCCATGTGGTGACGAGGGCGAAGGCCAGCAGCAGCCCAGCGACGTCACCGCCGTAGTACATGAGTTCGCCGGCGAGCCGAAGTTCGCCGGACGGTGCGGGGATGGGTGTGAATAGCCCGGCATACAGCAGCTGCGACAGCACGGCATGACCGGCGATGGCCACGCCGAGCACCACCAGCCGCATCGGCACGGAGGGCCTGCGGGGTGCCGGGTCGGGACCGGCGATCACCCAGGCGAAGAGGTAACCGGCAGCCAGGAAGTGCAGATGGATAGCGTGGTGCAGCAGGGGGTTGCCCGTGGCCAGGCTGTACAGCGGCGTGAAGTACAGCGCGGCCAAACCGCCCAGGGTGAGCAGCAGCGCAGTCGCCGGATTGGCAACTAGATGCAGGGGCCGTGAGCGCAGGAGCTTTCCAATTTTCTTGCCGTAGCGGTGCGGTACCGACCTCAACAGCAAGGTCACCGGTGCGCCGAGCACCAGACCGAGGGGCGCATACATGCCGATCAGCAGATGCTGGACCATGTGGACCGGCAGGCCCTCCGGCGGCAGGGGCAGGAGCTGCGGGGTGAGACCCAAGGCCAAGACCAGCGCGCCACCGAGGAAGGATACCGTGCGCCGGCCGCTCCATCCACGGTCCTCCCGGCTCCGCAGCCAGGCCAAGACCAGATAGGCCACACCTACCGCCGCCACGAGCGCCAGTGGGAGCACGCCGTCGAACATTGAAGCGTGGTGTGCAGCGGCCGCATGGCCTGAATGCGCAGGGATCATTCCAGTCCCCTGTCTCCACGGCTGGGCGTCCCGGGACCGTTTCCAGCCCTGGGCTCAGTGAGGTCCACAGTCCAGCCAGAACGTTGCAGCAGCCAGCCGCCGAGCATCAGCAGCGCGCCGAAGACCAGGAAGAGAATATCCGCCACGGTCTGGTACTGGCCGCTGATGACATGGTGGATGGCCAGGACGTGGTGGTCGATGATCCCCTCCACGAGGTTGAACAGTCCCCAGCCGACCAACATCCAGCCCCAGAGTGTCCGTGACGTCCATACCCGTCCACGCGAGGACGTGACGCGCGAATACAGCAGTCCCAGCCCGATCAGCACCGCCAGCCAAGTCACCGTGTGGAACAAGCCGTCCCACAGCGTGTTCATCTGCAGGCCGTGGACTGTGGTTGCGGGGTAGGATCCGACGTCAATGTTGGCAGTGTCCGCGCTCGTGAGCATGTGATGCCACTGCAGAATCTGGTGCAGCAGGATTCCGTCCACGAAACCGCCCAGCCCAACCCCCAGAACGATGCCGGGCAGGGCGATCCTGCGGTTGTGATCCGTGGACGTCCCGGCTCCAGTGCTTCCAGCCATGGCTCCTCCCAACTTCGGCAGTCCCGCCCGCGGCACGGGCACTGTTCCCAGCAACATAGACCGGATGGCCCCGGGCGTCGACAGTCAATGGATCGCTGCACCTGTGGTCGCCTGCAAACTCTTCCGGACGTGCTTCAGCTTCCGGATACTGCGTATGGCTCCCGTAGCATTGAAGCCATGCACCTGAACACCTCCGCCGTCCCTGACCGGGGCGGCGATCTTTTGCGCGTCCGGATGGATGTGGCGTACGACGGCGGCCCGTTCAGCGGGTGGGCAATGCAGCCAGGCAGGCTGACCGTCCAGGGGGCCATTGAGGAAGCGCTAGAGACGATGATCCGCCGGCCGGTCCGTCTCACCGTCGCTGGCCGCACCGACGCCGGCGTACACGCCCGTGGGCAGGTGGTGCATTTCGACCTGACAGCAGGGGAGTGGGACGGACTCGCCCGCGGCCAGGAGATAGACCCCGGTCTCGCTCTGGTACGGAGGCTGCGCGGCGTGCTGGCCAAGGTGCTGGGCGGCCGCGTGGGCGCACCGGTGCCCTACCGGGACCTCGCCGGGGCTATTGAGGTCAGGCGGGCGGTCATTGCCCCGGCGGGCTTTGACGCCCGGTTCTCGGCCTTGTGGCGCCGCTACAGCTACCGGATTGCTGACGACGCGGAGCTCTGGGATCCGCTCTCCCGTAACACCACGCTCTGGCACAAAAAGGCTCTCGGCGTCGACCTGCTGAACGAGGCCGCCGCCAAACTCCTAGGCATCGGCGACTTCCTGGCCTTCTGCAAGCCGCGCGAAGGCGCCACCACTATCCGGGAACTGCAGAAGTTTGAATTCAAGCGCGATGCCGACGGCGTGGTGGTCGCGGCGGTGCAAGCCGACGCGTTCTGCCACAACATGGTCCGTTCCCTGATCGGAGCTTCGCTGATGGTCGGCACCGGCGAGCATCCGGCGGAATGGCTGCGGGACCGGATGCTGGCAAAGGTCCGCGATTCGAAGACCAAGCTGGCCCCGCCGCATCCGCTGGTGCTGGAAGAAGTCCTCTATCCCGACGGTGGCGAACTGCTTCGCCGCGCCGAGCAAACCAGGGCCAAGCGCTCGGACCCTGACGAGGGCTGAGGTGGATTGCTTCCGGCGGTTCCCCCATGAGCCGCCGGAAGCCATTCAACGGGTGTAATCCCGGATCCCCCTGCACGTCCGTTGGACCGTGCTGGATAAAGCTTGCACGGCAAATGCGTAAAGCTCAATAGTTTGAGACGTCTGACTTCTCCCACCACTATGCGGGTAGGCAGCAGAAGACACAGCTGTTGCTAGGCTGCCTTCGGCGTCAGTTCTGCACGGAGCGGCCAGTCCTGGCCCTCCAAGATGACCTGGGCGCTGAGGCCGGTGTGGACGTTGACCACGATCGGAGCCATCAGGTTCACGGTAGTGCCGGCTTCGGCCGGGTTGGCGACGACCAGCACCATGGCGTCCTCGGAGGCGTTGAGGTCCAACGCGGCTCGGTCGTCGTCGGAAATCACGGGCGTGTACTGGTTCAGGTAAGTCGCGGCGTCCAGTACGAACAGCCGCTTGGCAGGTTCGGCCACCGGTTGCAAAGAATACAAGCCGGCCGCGCCATCGATCTCGTCCAAGGTGAAGTTCACCAGCGGAGCCAGGCCCGGGGGAGGAGCAACAAAGGTCAGCGAAGCGCTCATCGCAGGAAGTCCATCAGCGTCGGCTGCAGCACGCGGGCAGTGACCTGCAGGGCGGCCTGATAGGCCACTTCCTGCATCTTGAGGTCCAGGACCACCTTGCCGATGTCGGGATCCTCGATCCCGGAGCGGCGGGCTTCCAGCGAAACTGCTTCGTCCAAGTTCGTCTCCTGGGCTTTCATGATCTGGGCATGGCGGGTGCCGACCTCGGCGCGGCCGTTGATCACGGCATTGAGTCGGGAATCTATAGAGTTCAGATCAGCACTGATATCTCCAGTGCCATTGAGCTTCGCGACCATTGAATCCAACAGCGCGAATACCGAGGTGTCTCCGGAAGCGTCTTCGCCGAAGATTTTGGCGGCGTCGACATCCACCCGCACTGTTTGGCCCTCTGCGGCCCCGATACGACGTTCCACGCCGCTCGTTCCTGGGGCCATAAGTGTGTATTCGGTGGACCCACCCGCGGTGACGGTATCGGTGAAAACTTTTTGGGCGTCGGAGTTCCCGGCGAAGACGCTGCGGCCCAGATATTTCGTTTGCGTCGCATCAAGGAGGCTTTCCTTGATGCTTGCGAGCTCAAGGCCGATCGCTTCACGTGCCGTCTGGGACAGAGAGCTGTTGGACGCCTGGATGGTCAGATCACGGGCCTTGTTCAATAGACCAGTGACTGTGCCCAAGGCCGAATCGATCGTGGTGAGCCAGCCGTTGGCGTCGTCGATGTTGCGCTTGTACTGTTCGTTCGCGCGCACGTCTGCCCGGGTGCGCATTGAGTCGGCGGTGCCGACCGGATCATCCGACGGGCGCGCAATGAGCGGTCCGCCGCTTGCCAGCTCCTGCAACTTGGCCATGCGCGCCATGTTGTCCTGCAGGTTGCGCTGCGCAAAGCTGCTCATCGTTTGGTTAGTGACTCGTGAAATCATGGGCTACCTCCCCACCAATCCGGTGCGATTGATCAACGTATCCAGCATTTCATCGATCGCCGTCATGACCCGAGCGGCGCCTTGGTACGCGTGCTGGTAGGACAGCAAGTTCACGTTCTCTTCATCCAAGTCAACAGATGCGTTGGACAGCTGCAGGGTGAAGGCAGACTGTGCGGCAAGGTTGGCGAGATTGGACTGCTGAAGCTCGGTCTTGGCCTCGACGCCGATCCTCGTAACGATGCCCTCCCAGGTTCGGTCGGGAGATTCGGGTCCGACACCCAGCTGAGAGATTTTGTCTGCGATCGAGCCATCCAGGTTGCCTGCCCCGGGAGCGGCAGTCGCGAGTTCAGCAGTTCTCACCGGGATCACTCGTAGCGTGGCTGCGGCATTGGTCGGTTTGCCGGCAGGATCGACGTCGTGAGCGAAGAAGGCCCCAGCGGGATCGCCGGTTGAGGTAGAACCAGTGGAATGAACGGAATTGACAGTTGCAGTCAGCTCAGCAGCAAAACGATTGTATTCATCCGCAGCTTTCTTCAGCGGTCCTTTGTCGGAGTCGCTACCCAAGATGCTGATGGCTCCGGCGAGCTCTCCTCCGCCGAGCACTACTGGAGTGCTGGCGTCTCGAGTTTTCCATTCGAGGACGACGCCTGTCCCGTCGCTAATGTCCCGGGCAGAGCCCTCGGAGACCTTGATGCTGTGGGCGCTTGAGCCCGCGACAAGTGCATTACCGCCGATCAGCACATCCACCTGCCCGTCGCTGCTCTGGCGAACGGTGGCCCCAGTCAACGACGCCAGTTCCGTCGTCAGCAGGTTGCGCTGGTCGATCAATTCGTTCGCCGAACCACCATTGGCGACAGCGAAGCGAATCTTCTCGTTCAGACCTGCAACCTGGGCGGCTGCGCTGTTGACTTGGCTGGCCATGGTGTCGACATTGGCCCGCACACGCGACCACTGCTCGCGGACTTCCTGGTAACCGCTTTTGATCTGGCCAGCCAGGATGTTGGCTTCCTCCAAGACGACGCTGCCAGCCGCAGGATCGTTAGGACGGTTGGACAGGTCCTGCCAAGAGGCCCAGAATTCCTGGAGCTGTGTGGAGATGCCATTCTTGCCAGGCTCACGGAGGGACGCCTCCAAATCGGACACCGCTGACGCGCGGACCGACGAATACCCGGCAACACCCACGGAGAACCGTACCCGCGTATCCAGATGCATATCGCCCAGTCGCGCGATCGCGTCGACCGATACTCCCTGGCCGATCTGCACTCCGCCGGTCAGCAATCCGGTGCGTTCCAGCGCGCCGATCGACGACGTGCTGATCCGTTGACGGGTGTAGCCCTCGGTGTTGGCATTGGCAATGTTCTGGCCCGCGACGTTCAAGCCCTGGCGGGCGGCCACCAGTCCCGTGTATGCGGTGTTCAGGCCGCTGAAGGTGCTCACTGCGAAAACCTCAGATCGTTGTGTCGAACAGCTGGGATCGGTTACCCGAAACACCTGCCGTTCCGTGGGAGTCGTAGGTCCCGGCGTCGGGATTCAAATTAGCCAGCGTTTCCTGAGTGGAACGGGCCGCGGCGCGAAGGAACTTCTCGTTCACGTCGCGCAGCTCGCGGATCTGCAGGGTCAGCTGCGTCAGTGCCTGCAAGTGACCTTTGAAGATTTCTCCCCAAGGGCCTTCCGGAGCCTGGTCGGTGAGCTCACGCAGCGTGGCACCTTCCTGCATGCCCCACTCTCTGGCCAGTAAAGCCACTTCAACCGTGCGGGCCAGGCCGGCGTCGCGCAGCCGTTCCAGCACCTGTTCCACCTCGCGGGTGGCGTGCTGCAGCCAGCGGGACTTGCCGGCGGTCAGGAGCAACTGCTCCTCCTCGAGTTTGAACACCAACAATTCAAGAAACTCGCGTTCGTGCCACAGCATGGCGGACAGTTCATGGGCTCCCATGGCAGGCACCTCCCCTGGTTGATTTTGCGGTCACGCCCCCACGCTCCGCATCAAAAAGCCGCCACTAGATGAACTGAAAGTAACGGCACGGCTACATTCCTATCTATCGGCCCAAATACCCTGTGCGTTAGAAACATTTGATGATAGGTTTCACCGAGAGATGAATCGTTCTTCCGGGGCCGCACCCCTCGGTGGTACAGAATGATGCATCACGAGTCTTGGCACGGAGGGGGACATGTCAGTGGAACGTGCTGACCGTAACGAACTGGTGGTTGAAAACCTCCCGCTCGTCGGATATTTGGTCTCCGAAGTGTGTGCCAAAGCCACTCATCTTTCCCGCGACGACCTGGCCTCCGCCGGCTCAGTCGCCCTCATAACTGCAGCGGATGCCTTCGACCCGACCATGGGCGTTCCCTTCGGCGCCTTCGCCCGACGGCGGATCATCGGCGCCTTCGCGGACGAGATGCGGGCCATCGACTGGGCTCCCCGCTCGGTACGCAAGCGCATCAAAGAAACTCTGTCCGTCCGCGAAACACTGACCGCAGAGTTGGGCCGCTACCCGAGCGTCGACGAAGTTGCCGCTGCCCTCGGAGTTGACCGCGAGACCGCCGAGGCGGCACTGGACGACGCTTCCCGGACGGTTTCCGCGCTGGATGACACCACGGCTGAACTCCTGGTATCCGAAACCGCGTCCCCCGAAGGCTCTCTGCTCACAGAGGAACGCCTCACCTTCCTCAAGGCGGCGGTGCACAACCTTCCCCCGAAGATGCGCTACATCGTGGAGCAGATCTACTTCGAGGATCGGTCTGTCAAAGAGATCGCCGGAGAAGTCGGCGCCACTCACTCCGCCGTCTCGCAGCAGCGCTCTGAGGCTATCCGCCTGCTCCGCGACGGCCTCCATACCCACTATTCCGACGACGGCGGTGCCTCCTATGTGCCCGAGTCGCGGATTGCGCCCTCCCGGAGGAATGCGTACCTGACGGCTCTGGCCGATCAGACGGTCGGCGGCATCACTCGCTTCGCCCGCCAGCACCAAACAGCCCTCTCCTAAACCAGTCGTTGATCGACTAAGGCGCGCCAGCGCCGCATGGAGATCCGGAGTTCCGGAAAATTTTCGAAATTCTCCTAACCAACCCACAACTCCCTCCGATAGCTACAGTTGCCAGCCCATGGACGGGCCGGTGAATTTGTACCATCTCATGGAGGAGTTTCATCATGGCTTTCGCCATTAACACCAACGTTGCGGCCCTGAACTCGTACCGCAACCTGTCCAACACCCAGAACGACATTTCCAAGTCCCTGGAGAAGCTGTCCACCGGCCTGCGCATCAACCGCGCTGCCGATGACGCAGCCGGTCTGTCCATCTCCGAGGGCCTGCGTTCGCAGGTCAACGGCCTGAACGTTGCTGCCCGCAACGCCCAGGATGGCATCTCCGTTATCCAGACTGCTGAAGGTGCCCTTACCGAGGTCCACTCCATTCTGCAGCGCATGCGGGATCTAGCAGTTCAGGCCGGCAACGATTCCAACAATCCTGATGCGCGAAAGGCAATTCAGACGGAAGTTGACGGCCTCGTCTCAGAACTGGGGCGCATTTCTGAGTCGACGAACTTCAACGGCACGAAACTTCTGGATGGAACAGCCGGCGTGCTCAGCTTCCAGGTCGGCGCCGATGGTAACTCGAGCAGTCGTATCGGTGTAGATCTGAGCACCGCCAACGTTGCCGCTCTGACGGACACCCTCAAGGGGGTTGACTCAACCGGCACCGCTCTGACGGGAGCCGTGAACTTCAATGGCTTCAAGTTCGGTGCGGAGGACGAAACCTACACCTTCGCGGCGGCGGGCGGCACTCCTGCAACGTTCGACGTGGACATCGCAAAGACTGATTCGTCTGAGCAGATTCTCGCAAAGTTGCAGGCGAAGGCCGGCGACTCCTACTCGGTCTATGGCGATAACATCAATGGATTCACCATCGCTGACAACACCGGAGTCGTCACAGCTTTCACCATCACTGAGGGAACGACGACCGCTGGTGCAGGGTTGACTGATGGCGTAGATGGCACCGAAGCCGCTGGACTTTCCTTCACTTCCAACGCAGCCGCGCAAACGTCGGTTAACCTGTTGGACGAGCAGATCAAGGCGATCTCGACCGCTCGCTCAGAGATGGGCGCATCGCAGAATCGCTTCGAACACTCCATTAAGCACATCAACATCTCGGCTGAGAACCTGTCCGCTTCGGAGTCTCGTATTCGCGATGCCGATATGGCACTGGAGATGGCTAGCTTCACCAAGAGCCAGATTATGTCCCAGGCTGGTACCGCGATGCTGGCTCAGGCCAACCAGATCAACCAGGGTGTGCTGCAGCTCCTCGGCTAATTCGATTAGCTAACGGCTGAATGCGGCTTGGCGGTGAGGGGAACGAACTGGACCTCACACCCATCACCGCCAAGCAACAGCATTCGTTGATTCTTATTTCGAGGTAATTCAAGACCCCAGTGGGAGCGAGATGGCGTTTGCAATCGACGGTTTGATTAGTGGTATCGATACCACCACCATGATCGACCAGCTCATGCAACTAGAGTCGCGCCCACAATTGCTTCTGAAGAGCAAAGTGTCCTCGACTCAGTCGCTGATGTCAGCGTTACAGCAGCTCAATACTCGTGTCTCCACGCTTGGGTCGCTTGCTGAGAAGTCATCAAAGCCCGGTGCTCTAAATTTGTTCAAGGCCACTAGCAGCTCGGACAAGGTGTCAGTCAAGGCTGGCGAGGCGGCCGCGAGCGGGGCTATCCAATTCGACGTCAAGCAGATTGCTCAAGCCCAGGTCTCAGTCTCCGCCTTGATGAGTGAATGGCCAGAAACGGCCAACATGCTTACGATTGCGCTTCGCGACGGCCAGGTGGATGAAAGCCGCGTGGAGATCAATACATCGGGCAAGTCACTCGATGAGGTCGTCGCGGCCATCAACTCTTCCGGGGCTGGCGTCAGTGCCATGAAAGTGGCAGCCGGGGCGGACGCTGGCGGGAAGCAACAGTACCGCGTCCAGTTCAGCGCGACGGACACCGGGTCTGACGGTGCCTTCAAGATTCACCAGACAATGCAAGAAGGTACGTCCGTCGATTTGCTTTCGGCTGATGGCGCTTTCGAATTCCGAAAGGCCCAAGACGCGCAAGTTGTCCTTTGGAAGGGCATAACTGACGCGGAAGAGATGATCACGTCGTCGTCGAATACGTTCAAGAATCTCGTTCCAGGCGTGGAAGTCATCGTCTCCGCCGTGAGCACTGAGCCGGTGACGGTTACGATCAACCGTGACAATGCCGGGATCGCCAAGAAGGCCAGCGATCTAGTCGATGGGCTCGCCAGCCTCTTCTCCTATATCTCCACGAACTCGTCGGTGTCGACCTCGACCTCCACGGGAACGACGGTTGCCAAGGGCGGCATCTTCACCTCGGACAGCAGCGTGCGCGACATCGAGCAGCGGATTATGCGGGCGGCCACCGGGCCGGTTGAGGGCAGATCGCCGTCGGAAATCGGCATCAGCATCACCAAGGATGGCACTGTCGAGTTTGATGCGGAGAAGTTCGCGGCTGCCTTGGAGGAGAATCCTGCATGGGCCGAGAAAGTAGTCCAGGAAATTTCCTCGCGAGTTGCCACAGCCGCCAAAGCGGCTTCGGACCCGTACGAGGGCGCCATTACCTTGCGGATTCAGAGCCAGCAATCCGAAGTGAAGGCGCTGAATACCCAAGTGGACGAGTGGGACCGACGTCTGGAAATGCGACGATCGACTCTCTCCGCGACGTGGTCGAATTTGGAAGTAACGCTGCAAAAGCTTCAATCGCAGGGCGACTGGCTGAGTTCGCAGCTGGCCACCCTGCCGGCATGGGGGAGCTCGAAGAAATGACACTGACGTACGGGCCGGGGTTCGGCGCCCAGGCAAAGCGGAACCAGTTCCAGCGTGACGCGATCATGTCCGCCACGCCGGCACGGTTGCTGACCATGTTGTACGACCGACTGCTGTTGGACTTGAACAGGGCTGACGCTGCACAGCAGAACCAGCAGTGGTCAGTGGCATCGGAGAACCTGATCCATGCGCAGGCCATCGTGTCCGAGCTGATGTCCTCGCTGAAGACCGACGTGTGGGATGGGGGAGAGAGTCTGAAGGCGCTCTACACCTACACGCTGAACGCGATGCTGAACGCGAACATCCACCGCGATGCCGCGCGGACCCGCGAGTGCATCGAGCTGCTGGAACCGCTGCGCGAGGCCTGGCATGAGGCAGCCGAGCAGCTCCCGGCACAGAGTGCCCGCGGCGCCGGTATGGGTGGCGAACTTGGAATTGCCTGAGTTTTCAGAACCGGCGCTCCCGAAGTCGGAGCTTCGAGAGTCTGAACTGCCGGAGAGCGGTATTGCGGCGTTGCACCGCTGGATCGAAGTGCTCGATGAGCTGGAGCTGACGCTGGCAAGTGCTGCCGAAGCCACCAGCGAAGGCGAGGATCCGGAAGCAAGCCGGCGCACCGCCGTCGTGCTGTGGAAGGCGCCGCAGGGGCTGGGCCCCATACCGAATGAACTGGTGGAGCGCGCCACCAAACTGGCCGCGGCACAGCAAGAAGCGATCCGCGAACTGCGCGCCGACATGCGGCAGAACCGGCAGGAACTGGCGTTCCTGGAGGCGGTTCCCACCCGCGCCACCTCGGGCCGTTCCGTCTACCTAGATGTAAACGGTTAACCAATCTCAAGATTTACCTAACGCACTCCCGTCTGCGTGCCGATAGCTGGATAGTGAGCACGGATAGCTCACCGAACAGGCCATGGATCGGCCGACCACATGCCAGTAGTAAGACGGGTCTTGCTGTGTTCGAATCTGTGACGGGGGCTGCCATGCAGAGCGCCCTGGACGGCCTCGCCATGCGCCAGCGTGCCATCGCCAACAACATCGCGAACGTAAATACCCCCGGCTACCATGCCCAGCGCGTCCAGTTCGAGGAAGCGCTGGCCAAGTCGGTAGCCCGCGGAGACGGCAGCACCACCGCCAGCATGGACCGCTCGCTGGAGCCTACGCGGCTGGACGGCAGCAACGTCAACCTGGATACCGAGACCCTTTCCAACATTGAAACTGTGCTGCGCTACCAGTTCGCAGCCCGGGCCGCGGAGAGTCCGTTCAGCGGCGTCCGCACGGCGATGAGGACCAACTAATGACCTTCGATGCCATTGGAATCGCCGGTACCGGCCTGACCGTCCACCGCAAGTGGCTGGACGCCGTCTCCGACAACCTGGCCAACGCCAACAACGCCACCAGCACCGATGGCGCCGCTTTCCAGGCCCGCTATGTGGTGGCGCAGGAAGGCCAGGGCGTCTCCGGCGTGTATGTGGCCGGCGCCGAGTTCGGTGACGCCGAAGGCACCATGGTGCACCAGCCGGACCACCCGCTGGCCGACGAGGACGGCTACGTCCGCTACCCGGACATTGATATGTCCCAGCAGATGGGCGCCCTGATCATGGCCCAGCGCGGTTACCAGGCCAACGCTGCCGTGGTTGACCGGGCGAAGTCCACCTACGAGGCCGCCCTGCAGATTGGACGCAACTGATGCCGCTCTCTTCCATTCCGCCGATCCAGGGCGTGACCGGCACTGGCTACCTGCCCACCGCCGATGCGCAGCAGTCCACCAACGGCGTGGGTTTCGCCACCTCGCTCACCGGTGCCGTCGACAACCTGCAGCAGCTGCAGTCGACCTCCAACCAACTGGCGATCCAGGCCGTGACCGGCGACTTGAACGACATCCACAACGCGACGCTGGCTTCCACCCGCGCCGCGGTAACGCTGGAACTGGTGGCCGCGGTCCGGAACAAGGGCGTTGACGCCTTCAACGAGATCATGAGGATGCAGGCCTAATGCCCGCCACAGTCTCCTCCTGGATCTCGCGGTTGGGCAAAACCATCCGCGAGTTCACCGTCGCGCAGCGCACCATCGCGATCATCGGCATCGCCGTCGTCGTGCTGGGCATCGCCGCCCTGACGGCGTGGGCGTCCAAGCCCTCCTACACACCGCTGTTTTCCGGGCTGGCCGCAGCCGACGCCAACACCATCGTTGAGCAGCTGCGCACCGACGGGGTCCCGTACGAGCTGACCAACGGCGGCGGCACCATCCTGGTCCCGGAAGAGAACGTCTACGACCAGCGGCTCAAGGCCGCCGCGGCCGGAATGCCGAGCTCCTCCACCGGCGGGTATTCGCTGCTGGACGAGATGGGCGTGACCTCCTCCGAGTTCCAGCAGTCGGTGACCTACAAGCGCGCACTGGAAGGCGAACTGGCCAACACCATTGAAGCGGTCGACGGCGTGAAGACCGCCTCCGTGCGGCTGGCCATCCCGGAGGAGACGGTGTTCGTCTCAGAAAAGGGCGAGCCGACCGCCTCCGTGTTCGTGGACACCGAGCGCACCACGCTGGGTGCCGACCAGGTCCAGGCCATCGTGCACCTGACCTCCGCGTCCATCGACGGGATGAAGCCGGACAACGTGGCCGTGATCGACGCCGCCGGCACCGTGCTGTCCGCCGTCGGCGTGGGCGCCACCGGATCCGCGGACAAGCAGGCCTCCGACTACGAAGAGCGTGTCCGCGCCTCCGTGCAGACCATGCTGGACCGCGTGGTCGGACCGGGCAATTCCTCCGTGGTGGTGGCCGCGGACATGAACTACGAGTCCGCCGAACGCGTGGAAGAGACCTTCACGACGCCGGACGGCGCGCCCGCGCTGAACGAGTCCACGGAGACCGAAGAGTACGAGGGATCCGGCGGCGGAGCGGCCGGCGTGCTGGGCCCGGACAACATCGCCGTACCCGGCGACGCCGCCGGCGACGGAACCTTTACATCCGAGTCGGAGACCAAGAACAACGCGCTGAACAAGGTCACCGAGACCCGGGCCATCCCGGCCGGCGCGATCAACCGCCAGACCGTCTCGGTGGCGCTGGATGCCGACGCCGCCGGTGCGCTGAACCTGGCCAACATCGAGGGACTGGTCACCACCGCCGCCGGCATCAACGCCGACCGCGGCGACCAGGTCACCGTGGAACTGGTGCCATTCAACACCGCCGGTGCACAGGATGCCGCCGAGGCCCTGGCCGCCGCACAGGCCGCCGAGGAAGCCGCGCGCCAGGCCGAGCTGATCCGCACCGCCATCATCACCGCGGGCATTGTGCTGCTGGTGATCATAGCCCTGCTGGTCTATGCCCGCTGGTCCCGCCGCCAGAACCGCGAGCCGGTGGACCTGGGCGAACTGCAGGACTTCCAGCCGGAAATCGAGGCCCCGCAGGACCTGCAGCTGCCGGCGCCGAAGCCCGTGATCGTGGAGCCCATCCCGGTGGTCGCCCCGTCGACCACGGCGCTGGAGCTCACCGGTCCGCCGGAACTGTCCGACGAGCAGAAGGACATGAACCGCAAGCGCGCGGAGATCGATGCCCTGGCCGCCCAGGAACCGGACAAGACCGCGGACTTCCTGCGGTCCTTGATGGATGAAAAGCAGAACGCATGAGCGAGCTATTGACCGCCCTGACCGGCACCCAGAAGGTGGCGGTGGTGCTGATGCAGATGGAGCAGGCCCGGGCCGCCGAGGTGATGAAGCGCTTCAGCGAGGCGGAGGCCGAACTGATCACCGCCGAGTTGGTGGGCATGGGCCGGGTGGATCCCGAGACCGCCGAAGAGGCGTTCAAGGAATTCCACGACATGACGGTCAAGGGCCGGCGCCGGCCGCGCGGCGGCAAGGAGTTCGCCGCCGGGCTGCTGGCGGCCTCCTTCGGTGCGGAGAAAGCCGCCGGCGTGCTGGACCGGCTGGCCACCTCGATGGCCGGCAAGCCGTTCGAGTTCATGGACGAGGCCGATCCCAGCCAGCTGATCACGCTGCTCAGCGGCGAGATCCCGCAGACCATTGCCCTGGTGCTGGCGCACATGCGCCCGGAGCAGGCCTCCGCGGTGATTGCGGGTCTGGACGAGTCGGTCCGGCCCGAGGTGGCCCAGTGCATCGCCACCATGGGCACCGCCACGCCGGAGGCCGTGACCATCGTGGCCGAGACGCTCAAGGTGCGGGCCGGCGCCGTCGTGCCCCGCCAGCAGGTGGAGGTGGTGGGCGGCGTGCAGCCGCTGGTGGACATCATCAACCGGGCCGACGTCGCCACCGAACGCGCGCTGCTGGAGGCACTGGACGAACGCGACCCGGAGCTGGCGGAGGAAGTCCGCTCGCGGATGCTCACCTTCGAAGACATCACCAAGCTGGAACCGCGCGACGTGCAGCAGGTGCTGCGCGGCATCGAGATCGCGGTGCTGGCGGTGGCGATGAAGGGCGCCAGCGAACCGGTCACCGAACTGATCCGCAAGAACGTCTCCGAACGCAACCGCGACATCCTCGACGACGAGATCAACGCCACCGGCCCGCTGCGCATGTCGCAGATCGAAGAGGCGCGCGCGGACATTGTGCGGTCCATCCGCGAGCTGGAAGCCAGCGGCATCATCACGGTCCAGCGCGGCGTGGAGGAAGACGAATATGTCTACTGACGCGACGTTCTCCAGGCTGAGCTTCCCGGAGCTGAACACCGGGGCGAAGAACTTCTCCAAGGTGGCCTACACCGAGCTGCGCAGCGACGACGAGGCGCAGGAGCGGGCGTTCGAGCAGGCCAAGGTCCGCGGCCACGCCGCCGGCTACACCGCCGGCATGCGCGAGGGCGCCGAGATGATGCGCGCACGCCAGTTGGCCATGGAGCAGGACCACGCGGCCATGATGGCCGACGGCCGTGACCGCGTGCAGCAGGCCGTTGCCGCGCTAGGTGCTGCCACGCGCGCCTTGGAAGGACGCGCGGCACCGGTGCTGGCCGCCGCGCAGAACACGCTGGCCGCGGCAGCCATCGAGCTGGCTGAGGCCATCCTGGGCCATGAATTATCCGACGGCGATGCCTCCGCCCGCTCGGCCATCACCCGGGCTTTGGCCGGAGTGGATGCCTCCCGCGTGCACACCGTCCGGATGAACCCGACCGACCTGACCATGCTGGCGCCGGAGACCCGCAGCCAGGCCGGCGTGGGTTTCAGCCCCGACTCTTCGCTGGCCCCCGGTGACGCGGTCACCGAATTCGCCGACGGCTTCCTGGACGCGCGGATTGGTACCGCGCTTGGCCGCGCCAGGGCCGCGCTGCTGGAGGTGCGGCAGTGACCGCCGTGGCCTGGCGCCCGCGCGCCGACCGGTTCGCCGACGCGCTGGCCGCTGCCGCGCCGCAGCGCTACGGGATGGTGTCCTCTGTGGTGGGCCTCGGCGTCGAAATCATTGGCCTGGACTGCGCCATTGGGGATCTGGTGGTGATCGGCGAGGGCCAGGGCGTGGAGGCCGAGGTGGTGGCCACCAACCGGGATAGCATCCGCTGCATGCCGCTGGGCCGGCTTACCGGGATCAACACTGGCACCCCGGCCAAGGCCAAGGGCGTTCCGGTGCTGGTGCCGACCGGTGCCGGGCTGTTCGGCCGGGTGCTGGACGGTATGGGCCGGCCGATCGACGGCAAGGGCCCGCTGGTGTTCGATCAACTGGTTCCGCTGGACAACGACACCCCGTCCGCCATGCACCGGGCACGGATCGAGACCCCGCTGCAGCTGGGTGTGCGCGTGCTGGACACGCTGACCACGGTGGGCAAGGGCCAGCGCATGGGCCTGTTCGCCGGCTCCGGCGTGGGCAAGTCCTCGCTGCTGTCCATGATCGCCCGCGGCACCGACGCCGAGGTCTCCGTGATCGCGCTGGTGGGGGAGCGCGGCCGAGAAGTCCGCGAGTTCCTCGAGGACGATCTGGGCGAAGCCGGGCTGGCCCGGTCCATTGTGGTGGTATCCACCTCCGACGAGCCCGCGCTGATGCGGCTGCGCGCCGCCTTCACCGCAACCCGGATCGCCGAGTCCTTCCGCGACCGCGGCGCCGACGTGATGCTGATGATGGACTCGCTCACCCGCGTGGCCATGGCCCAGCGCGAAATCGGCCTCTCCGTCGGCGAACCTCCGGCCACCCGCGGCTACCCGCCGTCGACCTTCTCCGTACTTGCCCGGCTACTGGAACGCGCCGGCACGGCGGAGACCGGCTCGGTCACCGGCATGTACACGGTGCTGGTGGACGGCGACGACCACAACGAACCGATCGCCGACTCCGCCCGCTCCATCCTGGACGGGCACGTGGTGCTGGACCGCAAGCTCGCGGTCTCCGGGCACTACCCGTCGGTGGACCCGCTGGGGTCGATCTCCCGGGTGGCATCCAAGGTCAACACGCCGGAGAACTCCCGCGCCGCCGGCGCCCTGCGCAAGGTACTCGCGGCCCGCAAGGCGGCGCAGGACCTGCTGGACGTGGGCGCCTACCAGGCCGGATCAAACCCCATGGTGGATGCGGCCGTGCAGCACGAAGACGACATCAACCTGTTCTTGCAGCAGCGGATGGACGACCAGACGCCCGCCGCCCAGTCCTGGGATCAGCTGAACCGCCTGACCCGCACCCTCGGAGGTATGTAGAGATGGCTCGATCCTTCCCCCTGGCCGGACTGCTGCGGCTGCGCCAGCTCCAGCAGGACCAGGCCGCCGGCAACCTCGCCGCCGCGAACAACCGGGCCCGCGAGTCCGGTGCCCGGGTGGTGGCTGCCCGGAACGAGCTCGGCGAGATCATCAGCGAGGTCTCCGACGCCGCCACGCTGCACGCCGTGGCCGCCGCCCGGTCCGCCTCGCGCAGCATGCTGGCCGATCTGGAGAACCTGGACCGCACCCGGCAGCACGAGGCACACCAGGCGCAGCAGGAGTTCCTCGCAGTGCGCAAGCAGTCCGTGGGGCTGGAAAAGCTGGAGACCCGGCACCTTGAGGCCGAGTCCGTCGAAGAGCTCCGCCGCGAGCAGCTGGTGTTGGACGAGCTGTCCATCGGCGGCCGGGGCGGTGACGGACGATGAGCATGACCGACACGATGGGCCGGATCCAGCAGATCCAGTCCACCCTGACCCAACTCACCCAGCCCGCCGTTGCCGCTGAGGCCGCTTCCGGCACGTCCGGCAGCGGCAGCGCCGGCGGCAGCGCGGCCGGCACCTTTGCCGACGCGCTCACCGCCGCCACGGGCAGCTCGGCGGTCGGCGGTGCCGCCGGCACGGCCGGGATTGCGGGCGCCGCGAGCGGAACCGCCGCGAGCGGAACCGCCGCCGAACTGATCGCTGCCACCGAGAAGTACGTGGGCCTGCCCTACGTCTGGGGCGGCAACGATGCCTCCGTCGGGCTGGACTGCTCCTCCTTCGTGCAGCACGCCTTCCGCGACGTCGGCATCGACCTGCCGCGGGTCACCTGGGACCAGATGAAGGAAGGAACCCCGGTAGCCTCGATGGCCGACGCCAAGCCCGGCGACCTCCTCTTCAGCTTCGACGGCGGCCACGTGTCCATCTACCTGGGCAACGGCAAGGCCATCGATGCCCCGCAGCCCGGCGACACCATCAAGGTCCGTGACGCGTGGGAGAACGACTCCAACATCACCACCATCCGCCGCATCCTGCCCGATGAGCCAACGGTCCAGGCCGCTGGCGGTGTTGACACCGCCGGAGCTGCTTCCGGCTCAACTGCACCGACCGCCGACCAGCAGCGCGCGCTGACCGAACTGATCGGCGCCGCGCAGCTCTCCACGTCCACCGGGCTGGGCTCGGTGCTGACGGGCCAGAACGGCACTGCCGGCGCGATCAGCGCCATGCTGTCCGGCCAGGCAGGCAACACCGGCCTGGCCTCCCTGCTCAATGGCCAGGGCTCCTCCGGTTCCGGACAGCTGACCGATTTGCTGGCCACCGCGCAGGCGGCCATGGCGACAGGACAGAGAGCATGAGCCTCCCCGTGAACTCCCTTCCCATCGCCCCCTCCGCTTCGCCGTCCCGCGCCAACGCGTCCGGTTCGCGCTCCTCCGGTCCCGGCTTTGACTCCGCCATGCAGGACGCGCTCCAGCATGGTTCGGCCTACAAGCCTTCCAAGCACGACGCCGCTGCCTCCACCGGGGGCCGCGCCCCGGCCGCCGGGGCCGCTGGACAGACCGGATCTGCGGCGGCCCAGACTGGCACTGGTGCGATGCAGCCTGGAGCCGGCGATCAGGCAACGACCGGGCCGTCCGCCGCCGCTGGCGACACTAAAGCCGTTGACGGAACCGCTGCTGCGATGCAGAACCTCGGCGTCCCTGCGGTGTGGCCGCTGGCTGGCGGTCAAACCCTGTTGGCTGGCGACGCCGCAACTGGTGCTCCCGCGATGGGTGAAGCTGCTGGAACGCCGACGGCGGCTGCCTCCGCCGGTGCGCTGGCCACCCAGTTGGCGGGCACAGCGGGCACGGCGGGTACCGGCGGCGCCGGCGACTGGGCCGACCCGCTTACCGCTCCGGCCGGCAGCGCAGGGACAGCCGCTGGTGCGGCGACCGCGGTCACTGCTGCTGCGCCGCAGGCGGCCGCCGGCACGGCGGTTGCTGCTGGCCAGTCTGCTGCCGGCCCCGTTGACGGGACTGGCCCGGCCGCACCGGGAACCGGAGCCCCGGTCGGCGCTGGCACAGCTCCGGATGCTCTCGGAGCCACCACCCTCACGGACGCAACCGGTTCTCCGGGTGCTGCAACTGCGTCCGCCGCGTCCGCCGCGGATGCCCCAGGAACCCTAGCCGCCACCGCGCCCGCAGCCGTCGATGGGGAAGCACCGCAGAACCAGTCGGCTGGTTCGCTCGCGCAGACCGCCCCCGCCCAGCCACCCACGCAGGCGAGCACAGCTGCACAGCTGCCCACCGGCGTCGTACTTCCCGGACAAATGCTCCCGGGCAGCGCGGCTCAGGGTGGAGCTGCTGCGACCGCAGGGGCAAGCGCAGCGGCCGTGGCAGCCACGGCTTCGGCCAACGGTGCCCGTGGTGAGGCGGAACAGCTGCCGGCCTACGGCCAGGTTCCGGTCGCAGCCCAGCCCGCTCCGGTGTCCCAACCCGCGGCGACGGCTCCGGCCTCGGCGCCCGCTCCAGTACCGCCGCACCAGCAGTTGCCCTTCACCGCGCAGGTGGCCCGGCCGCTGTTCACCTTGGCGCAGGCCAAGCCGGGTGAGCACGTGATGACCATCAGCGTCACGCCGGACAATCTGGGACCGGTCACGGTTCGCGCCCATGTGACGGGGGAGGGTGTGCGGGTGGAGCTGTTCGCGCCGAACGACGCGGGCCGCGACGCCCTGCGTGCCATCATGGCCGACCTGAAGCGCGATCTCGCGTCGACCGGCATGAACGCGAATCTGGATCTGTCCAACCAGAACCGGCCGAACGATGACCGACCCGGCACGCAGTTCGGCCCCGACGGCCGGCCCGCCGGCGGTTCGCAAGGCCAGCACGGGCTCTCGGAAACATCCGCCGGCGCCGCCGCTGACACCACCGATCCATCAGCCCTGAGACGTCCCTACGGGATTTCGACCAGCCTCGACGTGCTGGCCTGAGACAAGGAGAACCATGCCCACCGACTCAGTCACGCCCGTCGCGGCCACCGGGATGTATACCGCGCCCCCGACGCGCGCGCCGAAGCAGACCATGGACGGCGAGATGTTCATGCACCTGCTGGTCACCCAGCTGCAGAACCAGGACCCCAGCTCGCCGATGGACACCAACCAGATGATCTCGCAGAGCACCCAGCTGGCCATGATGGAGAGCATCGCGACCATGACCACCACCAGCGAGGAAAACTTCTCGCTGCAGATGCGCGGCGTTGCCGCGGCGCTGGTCGGCCAGCAGGTGAGCTACTACGGCCAGGACGGCTCCCTGATCACCGGCACGGCCAGCTCGGTGTCCTACGCCGGGCCGGTCCCGCAGGTGATCGTGGACGGCAAGGAGATCCCGCTGGATCTGGTTGCCGGCATCAACGCCGCAACGCCGGGGGACCCCGGCGCTGGTCAAGGCGCTGACGACGCCGGTGCCTCCTCGGTTGGCTCCGGCACCGAGGGCTCGGGGACCAGTGGGGGCGCCGCCTGACTTGTTGTGTCCTAACCCAGCTTTTGCAAGCAACAGATTTTTCCAGTCACTGAATCACTCGTCCGTTCCACGATCCGAAAGGCGCTGATCATGCTCCGCTCGCTCTACTCCGGAATCTCCGGTCTCCGCTCGCACCAGACCATGCTGGATGTCACCGGCAACAACATCGCCAACGTCAACACCACCGGCTTCAAGGCCTCCTCGGTCCAGTTCCAGGACACCCTGTCCCAGATGACCCAGGGCGCAGGCGGCCCGCAGGCCCAGGCCGGCGGCACCAACCCGGCCCAGGTGGGCCTCGGCGTGCAGGTTGCCGGCATCTCCACCAACTTCACCCAGGGCTCCTCGCAGGCCACCGGCAAAGCCACCGACATGATGATCTCCGGCGACGGCTTCTTCGTCACCAGCAAGGGCGGTGAACAGTTCTACACCCGCGCCGGCGCATTTGAACTGGACTCGAACGGCAATCTCGTTTCTCCGGATGGCGCGATCCTGCAGGGCTGGATGGCTGACGCCGCTGGAAATATCCCAGTAGGTGGGCCGATCAACACCATCCAACTCTCCCCGGCCACCGTCTCCGCGGCATCAGCAACAACTACAGCCAAGGTCAGCGGCAACTTGCCGTCGGAGGCTGCAGACCCAGACGCGCCGCTGGTCCGCGACATAGAGATTTTTGGTGCGGACGGCACCAAGAGCACGCTTCAGCTGACGTTCGATAAGACGGCAAACCCTGGAGAATGGGTAGTGACAGGCGGAGGCGGTACTGCCACTGTCACGTTCGACGCAAATGGTGCACTCGCTGCAGCGTCCGATACGTCGATTGTCTCAGGCGGCATCACCGTCGATCTTGCGACATTGACCGGTTACGCCGGTATGTCCACCGTGAAGCTTGACAGCCAGAACGGCTACGCGGCTGGCGCGCTCGAGTCCTTTACGATGGCATCTGACGGCACCCTGATGGGGTCCTTTAGCAATGGCCGACAGGCCGCTGTGGGACGCATAGCGCTGGCCAACTTCACTAATCCGGGCGGTCTGGAGAAGGCTGGTTCGTCGTCGTACCGCGTCACGGCCAACTCCGGCCAGGTTGAGTTGGGCACTGCCGGCACAGGCGGCCTCGGCACGCTGGCCGGCGGCTCGCTGGAAATGTCCAACGTGGACCTGTCCCAGGAGTTCACCAACCTGATCGTTGCGCAGCGTGGCTTCCAGGCCAACGCCCGTATCATCACCACCTCCGACGAAGTGCTGCAGGAACTGACAAACCTGAAGCGCTAATATTTCGGAGCCCATAAGCCACCACCGAAGTGCAACTGCCCGACCGTTCGCGGGCAGCTGCAGCGGCCGTCTGCACCGTTCGCAGGCGGCCGCTTTTTCGTTGCCAGCGCGTTGTATTCTTCCGACCGCCGGTTGCCGTTTAGGCACCCACTATCCCTACACATTGGGCTGTTTCGATGGTGATTCGAAGGTGTGTACGAATAAAATTATGGTATGGCACTCGCACCGTTGGACCGGACCGGGGAGATGGAGGAATCTCTCGCCGGGGTACGCGCCGTGCTGCAGGATGTCGCCGCGTGCTTCACTGCCGGGTCCGGTTCGCTGAGCACCCGGGAGTTGGCAGGCACGGTGGCGGCGGTCGAGGACGTTTCGAAGGTCGTGGAGTTCTTGCAGGCCGCCGGCGCTTATGCGGTGGAGCGGGCGGACATCGCCGCGAACGGGGAAACCGCAGCCGGGACCGGTGCCCTTGCGGATGCGCCTGATGCCTCCGGTGCTGCGGGGTGGGCCAATCCGGCCGGGGCTACCGCCGCCAACGGTAACGAGGTCAGCCAAGCCAACGGAGTCGGCAGCGCCGAAGTGAAGAAGCAGAGCCGGCGGAAGACCGAGTTCCGGAACAACGCCGAATATCTGCGCTCCCGGCTGGGGATCGGCATCGTCGAAGCGCGGCGACGGCTGCGGGTCGGAGCCGTGGTGACCGCGCCGGTGCGGTTCGACGGTGAACCCGGCGCCCCGGCGCTGCCGATGCTGGCTGAGGCGATGACCGCCGGCGAGATCAGCGCCAACGCCGCGGCCCTGGTCACCGATTCGATCGCCCGTGCCCGCCACGCCGCCGATCCCACGACGCTGGAAGCGATGGAGTCATCGCTGGTCCGACAGGCTGCCGAGAGCGACGCCGACACGCTGGCGATTGTCGCGAAGACCTGGGAAACAGCTGTCGATCAGGACGGCGCCGCGCCCTCAGACGAGGAACTGCGGTCCCGGCAGGGCATGTTCTACCGCGGACGCCGGCGCGGCTTGCACCAGTTCGTCATCAACACCACCGACGACCAGTACGAAGCCCTCGCCACGGTGATGAACAGCGCCGCGAACCCACGCATCCAATCCGACGCCATCGAAACCGCCGCCAACAGCTCGCGCGACAGCGGAACCACGGAGACCGGGACCGGCGTTGCGGCGGTAGCTGGAAGCGAAAACGCCAACTACACCGGGATAGGCTCCGCCTCGTCCACTCCGCTGCGAGCGGAAGGTGGCGACCTTGTGGAAGCAGAGTCACCTGGCGGCGCGGCGGATCCGGCGGTCGTTGCGGGAATGGACGACTTCACCAGGGCGCAAAAGCTGCTGGCCGGCTTGGTCGGTGCTTGCCGGATCGCGCTGAACACCGGCCAGCTCCCGGACTCGGGCGGGCACCGCACGCAGGTGATGGTCACGGCCGGCTATGAACAGCTGGCTGGGTTGCTCTCGGGCGGCGGCAGCGCGGTGTTCAACGGGCCGGTGTCGGCGAAAACGGTGCGCCGGATGGCCTGCGATGCCGAAATCATCCCCGCCATTCTCGGCTCAAAGGGGGAGGTCCTGGATCTGGGCCGCTCGCAGCGGTTCTTCAACCGCGCGATCCGCCGTGCACTCCTGATCCGGGACAAAGGGTGTGCCTTTCCGGGATGCACCATGCCCGCGGTCTGGACCGAAGCACACCACATCGTGCCCTGGTGGGCCGGCGGCCGCACCGACGTTAACAACGGAGTCTGCCTCTGCGGCCTCCACCACGACCTGATCGAGCAAGGCAACTGGGAAATCAACGTTGCAGACGGGATCCCGTGGTTCACCCCTCCCGACTACATCGACCCCGACCGCAGACCGCTACGAAACACGTACTGGCAAACCCACATCCCGCCCCAACCACTCCACACCCCACTCAGAGAAGTTGGTCCCTGCGGTACCTGATGCCTTTGGTGCGATGCGGGCGCCGCGCAAAAGGGGAGGGGCGGTCCCTGCCATCGCTGCTTGAGCAACACTTGTTATCGGGTAATCAAGGTGTCGAGCAACGGCAGGAACGGGGTGTTCTGGCCCGCCAGCGCAGAGTGACACATCTGACAACCAGCCCGCTTAGCTAACCGTCGGGCGCGCGCGGTCGAAGGTAGTAGGTAGCGGCTCACCGGAGCCCTCGAGAAACCTGGGATGGGCTGATGATCGTAGTAACGCGGCTGAATGACAGCCAGTTTGCGGTCAACCCTGACCTGATTGAGCGCATCCACGCCAACCCGGACACCACGCTGGTGATGGTGGACGGTGCAAAGTACATCGTCACCGAGACGATGAGCCAGGTCATCGAGATGATCGCCAGTTACCGCGCCTACGTGCTGCATCTGGCCCGCGATTTGCCGCCTTCAGTCCACCAGCACAGCCACCCCCAACTCGGCCTTGTGCCCCCTACGGCACCCGCCTCCGGCGACGACTCCGGGGACTCCGATAACACTGTGCCGCTGCGCCCTAGGAATACGTAAATGGATCCCGCAACACTTATTGGCCTCCTGCTGGCCTTCGGCTCGCTCTACGCCATGATCACCCTCGAGGGTGCACACGTTGAGGCGCTCCTCATCCCTGCCCCCATGATCTTGGTCTTCGGTGCCACGATTGCCGTGGGTCTGGCCAGCACCACGCTCAAGGACGGCCTCCAAGCGCTTAAGACGCTGCCGCGGGCCTTTACCGGCAAGGTGGCGAAGCCGCAGGTAGTCATTGACCGGGTGGTCGAATTGGCCGAGAAGGCTCGCAGCGAGGGCCTGCTGGCACTTGATGCAGAGGCTACCGAGGAGAAGGATCCGTTCATGCAGCGGGCGCTGCAGAACATTGCCGACGGCACCGACGGCGAGGAACTGCGGATCCTCCTCGAAGACGAAATCAGTACGAAAGCACGTGCCGATCGCCAGTCGTCTAAGTTCTACATGAGCATGGGCGGTTACGCGCCGACCATCGGCATCATCGGCACAGTCGTGTCGCTGACCCACGTTCTGGAAAACCTCTCTACCCCGGACACGCTCGGACCGATGATTGCGACGGCGTTCGTGGCAACGCTGTGGGGCTTGCTCTCAGCCAACTTCATCTGGCTGCCGATCGGCGGCAAGCTGAAGCGCCTCTCCGACCTGGAAACCGAGCGTCTGACCCTGCTGATGGAAGGCATGCTGGCCGTGCAGGCCGGTAGCCAGCCTCGACTGCTGGGGGAACGGCTGCGGGCCATGGTTCCTGCACATGAGATGGGCACCGGCAAGCCGGCCAAGGAAGGCAAGTCCGGCAAGTCCGACGACAAGCCCGAGGCCAGAGCGGCATGAAGTCCCGACGGCCGCGCCGTCCGCTAGGCGAGGAAGAGGACGAGCACCCGGACGAGCGCTGGATGGCCTCGTATATGGACATGGTCACCGTGCTGATGTGCATGTTCATCGTGCTTTTCGCCATGTCCACGGTGGATGCGGCCAAGTTCCAGCAACTGGCCAATTCCCTGGCCACCGGCTTTGGAGTGGTCCGTACCCAGACCGTTGATACGGCTGAGGGTGTAGTGGTGCCACCGGAACTCATCGACGAAGACGGCCAGGGGTTCACCGCCGGTGACGCCGATGAGGACACCGAAGGCGAGCAGAAGACCGATCTGGACCTGGCCATCCAGGAAGTCAACGACCTGCGGAGCATCCAGGAGAAGATCACCAAGGGATTGCAGGAAGAAGGACTGGAAAAGGCTGTCCGCTTCCAACTGGATGAGCGCGGCCTGACCGTCCGCCTGATCGGCAGCGAGACGTTCTTCGAGCCGGACTCACCGGTACTCACGCGGCAGACCATCAAGATCCTCAATGTGGTGGGCCCGGTACTGAAGCCTGTCGGCTACGAACTGAAGGTTGAAGGACACACGGCGCAGGTGCGCCATCTTGATCCCGGGGCCCTGGACTGGGAACTTTCCTCCGAGCGGGCAGTGAATGTGCTGCGGCATCTGGTGGAGGACAGCGGGGTGAAATCGAATCGGATCTCGGCCGTGGGGTTCGGCGAGTCTAGGCCGTTGAAGGCCAGCGGGAGCGATGAGGATCTGGCGATGAACCGCCGCGTCGACATTGTGGTGCTCTCCGGGCAGCCCGAAGCCATCCGGAACCTGATGCCCGAAGTGATCAAGGACCCTGCCGGTGCCGCCAAGGAGGCTGCCGCCGATCGGGCGGAAGCTGTCCAGAAGGCTGCCGAAGCCGACGCGGCAGAAAAAGCCGCGGCCGAGGCGGCGAAGGCTGAAGGCTCCGAAGGCCATTCGGCCGAGCGGGTGTCCGGCGAGCCCGGCGGAGGCTCCGGTGGGGGCACAGTCGTCACCGGCGACAACGGCTCCGTCGGTCCGGCACCGAGCGCCACCTACGCACCGGCGCCGGGCGGGAAAGCCGGCGACCACTGAGGGGCTGCGCTGCTGGCCGCAATAGGCGCGCAGCCAGCATCCGGCGCCTGGGGCGGGGACCATCAGTCAACCCCAATGCACCACATCTCGCGGACTCCTAACGTCCGCGATTTAGCTGCCGATAGTGCCTGCTGTGACGGTCCAGGAACATGCGCAATCTAGCGCGCCCGAAAAGCCGGCCAGAGCCGTCGAAGTGTACGACTTCCGGAGGCCAACCACTCTGGCGCGCGAGCATTCGCGCGTGCTGGAATTGGCCTTCGAAACGTTCGCCCGCCAGTGGGGCACCCAGCTGACCGCAAAGGTCCGGGTGATCTGCACGGTGACCTCTGAGCAGGTCCAGATGCAGACCTACGATGAGTACGCGGCCTCGCTGCCGGCCAGTACCGCCATGGTGCTCTGCGCCCTGGATGACATCACCGGCAAGGCGGTGCTCCAGTTCCCCACCAAGGCCGCGATGACCTGGGTGGACCACATGCTGGGCGGAAACGGCACCCACAACTACCCGGACCGCAAGTTCACCCAGATTGAACAGGCACTGGTCAGCCGGCTGATGGAAGATGCGCTGGAGGACCTGCGCTACTCGCTCGGCTCGCTGCTGACCACGCCGATCAGCCTGGACCAGATCCACTACAACTCGCAGTTCGCCCAGGCCGCTGCCACGAATGACCTGATGATCGTGGCCACGTTTGAGATCCGCGTGGGCGATCTGTCCGCACCGGCCACCGTGGCTATCCCGGCCGAGGTCCTGCTGACCCAATTGCGCGATTCGTTCGCCTTGAGCAGCCCGGCCAACGCCCGCAAACTGCTGGAGACCCAACTGGTGCAGATCCCGGTGGATGTGTCGCTGCAGTTCGCTCCCATGCGCGTCCGTCCGGGCCAGGTTTTGGACCTGTCCGTGGGCGATCTGCTGCCGCTGCCGCATCCGCAGCACCGCCCGCTGGATGTTGCCATCAACGGCGAATGTCTGGCCCATGCCGCGGTCGGCGCCAACGGCAACCGCCTGGCCGGAGTCATTGTTACAACCGAGGAGAACGCCCGATGACACAGACCCAGACCCTGCAGGCTGCTGCCGCCGACGCGCTCCTCGGACTGCTGCCCACCAATACTCCGCTCTACGCGGTGCGCCAGGACGAGGGCGGGCCGCTGCCCGGACAGGTAGCCTCCGCCGTGGTCGGTTCCTTCGTGGGCGGCACCTCGGCCGATGTGGCGCTGGTCGTGGCCGACCAGGCCGCGCTAGCCGCCGCTGCCGGTACCGATTCCCCGCTGGTTTCCGCCGCGGACTTGCTGCGTCCGGCGCTGGAAGCTGCCACGTCGGTGCTCGGCGCCGGCGTGCTGGGGGAGGCGCACGTGGCCAACGCCGCAACGTTGTTCTCCGATCCGGAAGCAGCCGTCTTCAAGCTGACCGGCGGCGACGGCGAGGCCGGCGGCTGGTTCGCCATCCGGCTGCGCGAGAATGCTGCCGGGAGCGGTGTGGACGAGTCTGTGCTGGCCAAGCTGGGCCGCATCAACAACGTGGAGATGGCGCTGACCGTGGAGATCGGCCGCACGCGGATGTCCGTGCGCGATGTGCTGAACCTCGAACCGGGCGGTGTGATTGAACTGGACCGCTCGGCTGGCGCCCCCGCGGACGTGCTGCTCAACGGCCGCCTGATCGCGCACGGCGAGGTTGTCGTCGTCGACCAGGACTACGCCGTGCGCATCACCAAGATCCTCGATGTGCCCGAAGGACTCCTCTAAATGGAGACCGTTGTCCTCGCCCTGCGGGTAGCGCTCTCGCTGGCCGTGGTGCTCGGACTGCTCTGGGTGCTGCAGCGCCGCTTCAGCCGCGGCGCCCGCACCGGCGCCCGCAAGCTGGTGCGGGTGGTGGAACGTCAAACCATCGGCCCGAAGGCTTCGGTTGTGGTGGTGGACGCCGACGGCCAGCGTTTCCTGCTGGGTGTGACTGACCAGGCCGTGAATGTTCTCGACACCCGCGAGGCGCCGGTGGAGGAAGAGTCGCAGCCCGCCCACAGGGCTCCGCAGACCGCGTCGGACAGCTTCGCCCGGCTGCTGGAATTGGCCACCGGCCGGGCGGCTGGCAAGGACCCAGCCGCTGGCCGCGCCCCGGCGCGCGCCGCGGGCCCCGGCCAGGCAGCAGCCCGGTCAACACCCCAGTCAGCCGCACAGTACGACGGCGGTGCCTCGCCCCGCCGTGCCGCGGCATCTGCCGCCGGCGACGCCTTCGACCCGTTCGATGCCGCGGTAGCGGGCAGCTCAGCTGCTTCCCCCGCCGGCTCCACCGATGTCCCGCGCCGTGCGGCCCGTCGCGCCGCCGTGCAGATGCCGATGGATGCGGACACGCACGGCTACGACCAGCCGTCCGTCGAGCAGGAATTCGAAGTCCCAACCTTTGACGAGCCGGGCCAGGAGACGGATGTCATTCCGCTGCGGCACGCCGGCCTGTACCCGATCGAGGGCGGGCGCCGCTCCGAACGCACCGGCCGCCGGGCCTCCCGGGCCGCCGGCTGGCAGGAACAGGTGCCGGATTCCCCGCTGGCCGGCTCCATTCTGTCCCCGTCCACGTGGAAGCAGACGGCCGAAGCACTGAAGCAGGTCCGTTCGCGTTGAGCATCACCGGCACTCTGGCCCCGACGGCAGGCCGCTGGCCCCGTCTGGCCACCGCAGCACTCCTGGCATTACTGCTGGCAGTGCTTTTTGCCGTAGCCGCCGCCCTGCTTAACGCCCCTTCGGCTTTCGCGTCGCCGGTCGCCCCGGTGCCGCCGGTCGACCCGCTGGCACCAACGGAACCGGGCTCGCCGGATGGTGACGGCGGGTTCTCTGTGGAGATCAACGGTCCCAACGGCACGCCGTCGTCGGCCGTCATCACGCTGCTGGGCATCACGCTGCTCTCGGTGGCCCCGGCACTGCTGCTGATGATGACGTCCTTCACCAAGATCTTCGTGGTGCTGGCGATGACACGGAACGCGCTGTCCCTGCCCTCGATCCCGCCGAACCAGGTGCTGGCCGGGCTGGCCCTGTTCCTCTCCTTGTTCATCATGTGGCCGGTGCTGACCCAGGTGAACGAGCTCGGCGTCCAGCCCTACATGGAAGGGACCGAGACGTTCACGGACGCCATCTCGGCCGCCGCCGCGCCGCTGCAGGACTTCATGCTGGCGCATACCCGGCAGGAAGACCTGGCCCTGATGATGCGGGCCGCGGACCTGCCCAACCCGGAGAACCCGGCGGACGTGCCGCTGCAGACCCTGATCCCGGCGTTCATGATTTCGGAACTGCGTGCCGCGTTCATTATCGGGTTCGTCATCTTCGTGCCGTTCCTGGTGATCGACCTGGTGGTCGCCTCGGCGCTGATGTCGATGGGCATGATGATGCTCCCGCCGGTGATGATCTCGCTGCCGTTCAAGATCCTGCTCTTCGTGCTGGTGGACGGCTGGGGCCTGATCATCACCGCCCTGGTCGGAAGTTACGGTACCTAGCTGTGGATACAAACGCCGTCCTGGACATCGGCCTGCAGGGCCTGCTGATCGCCGCCAAACTCTCCGCCCCGGTGCTGGTCACCGCGCTGGTGGTCGGCTTCGCCGTCTCCTTGGTGCAGTCCATGACCCAGATCCAGGAGATCACGCTGTCCTTCGTGCCCAAGGCCGTGGCCGTGGCGGTGGCGCTGCTGGTCTGCGGGCACTGGATGATCTCCGAGATGGTCTCCTTCACCCAGGAAATGTTCGAGAAAATCCCCGGCCTGCTCGGCGGCGGATAATGAACATCCCGCTCGACCAGGCATGGATCGAGGCCACCATGCTGGCGGGAGTCCGCATGGTGGCTTTCCTGCTCATAGCCCCGCCGTTTTCGTACGGCGCCATTCCGGCCCGGATCAAGGCCATGCTCGGCGTCGGGCTGGCGCTGGCGGTGTCGCCGCGGGTGGTCACCGGTTACGAGCCGCTGAGCACCGCCGGGTTTTTCGGGGCACTGGTGCTGGAGATCCTGGTGGGCGCGCTGCTGGGTTTCCTGGTGTTCATCGTGTTCTCGGCCGTGCAGTCCGCGGGCACGCTGATCGACTTGTTCGGCGGTTTCTCGATGGCGCAGGCGTTCGATCCGCAGTCCATGGTCAACGGCGCCCAGTTCACCCGGTTGTTCCAGATGGCCGCGCTGGCGCTGCTGTTTGCCTCCGACGGTTACCAATTGATTATTGGCGGGCTGGCGCGCAGCTTCACCGCACTTCCGCTGGGCGGGGGAGTGAACCTGGCCGAGCCCGTGCAAGTGATGATCACCGGCGTGACCCAGATGTTCCTGGCCGCGGTGCAGATTGCCGGGCCGCTGCTGGTGGTGCTGTTCCTGGCCGACGCCGGTCTGGGCCTGCTCACCCGCGTGGCCCCGGCGCTGAACGCGTTTGCGCTGGGCTTTCCGCTGAAGATCTTCCTGACCCTGATGTTGGGCGGAGTGGTGTTCGTGGCGCTGCCGCGGATTGTTTCGTCCCTGGCCGGCCAGGCCGTGACGGCGCTGACGGGGGTGGGCTAGGTGTCGCAGGAAACCTCCGAAGAACGGACAGAGCAAGCCACGCCCAAGCGGATGAAGGAGGTCCGTCAAAAGGGCCAGCTCTCCAAGTCCCAGGACCTGACCGCCTGGCTGGGCATCGGCGCTGCCGCGGTGATGCTGCCGATGACCATCGACCGCGCCTCGCAGGCCGGCACCGACCAGATGTTTACCGTCACGCGGATGATCGCGTCGCCGGATCCGGCGCTGGTGGTCAAGGCGCTGGAGGATGGGCTGGGCACCATCATGTACACGCTCACGCCGATGTTCCTGGCCGTGGTGGCCGTAATCATCGCCGGCGCGGCGCTGCAGGGCGGCATCCACTGGAAGAAGTTCAAGCCGGAAACCCAACAGTTCAACCTGGTCAACGGGCTCAAAAAGGTGTTCGGCATGCAGGCGCTCTGGCAGGGTGTGAAGGCGCTGCTGAAGACCGTGGTGGTGGGACTTGCCTTGTACTTCGTGGTGCAGGGACTGGTCCCGGTGCTGATGACCGCCGGCGGGCTCTCTGTCACCTCGCTGCTCGACGCCGCCGGCGCCGGCACCGTCGGACTGCTGCAGACGGCGATCATCGCCGGCCTGATCCTGGCCGCGCTGGACGTGATGGTGGTGATGCGGCGCAACCGGAAGAAGACCCGAATGACCAAGAAGGAAGTCCGGGACGAGAACAAGAACTCCGAAGGCGATCCGCTGATCAAGTCGCAGCGGCGCTCGCGGCAGCTGGCGATGAGCCGCAACCGCATGATTGCCGCGGTGGGAGGCTCCGACGTCGTGCTGGTGAACCCAACGCACTACGCAGTGGCGCTGAAATACGAACCGGGCAAGTCCGCGCCGCGCGTGGTGGCCAAGGGTGCCGGCCTGATTGCGGCCCGCATTCGCGAGGAAGCGGAGACCACGCACGTGCCGGTGGTGCGTGACGTGCCGCTGGCGCGGGCGCTGCACGCGGCGTGCGAAATCGGGCAGGAAATTCCGCTGGAGCTCTACAACGCCGTGGCCCGCGTGCTGGCCTTCGTGATGAGCCTGAAAGCCCGCGGCGCTGCCCTCGGGGTCCACACGATGGCGGAGCCGGCGATGACCGATGCCGATGCTGCCGCCCATGCTTCAACCCGGCAGGGCCGCCGTGCCCTGTCCTTACCGTCGCCTGGAGGTGACTGATGAACCGCAACCTCTCCAAGCTCGCTGTCCCCATGGGCGTGGTGGGCATCATCCTGCTGCTGGTGGTGCCGATCCCGGCCGGGCTGCTGGATGTGCTGATCATCGTGAACATTCTGCTGGCGCTGGTGATCCTGCTGACCACCATGTTCGTGAAGAAGCCGCTGGACTTCTCCGTGTTCCCGTCGCTGCTATTGGTGGCCACGCTGTTCCGGCTGGGCCTGAACGTGGCGTCCACCCGGCTGGTGCTGGGCGACGGGTACGCCGGGCAGGTGATCGAGGCCTTCGGGCACGTGGCGGTGGGCGGTTCGATCATCATCGGCGCGGTGGTGTTCCTGATCCTGGTGGTCATCCAGTTTGTGGTGGTCACCAAGGGCGCCGAGCGGGTGGCCGAGGTGGGCGCGCGCTTCACGCTGGACGCGATGCCCGGCAAGCAGATGGCGATCGACGCCGACCTGAACGCGGGCCTGATCACCGACGTGCAGGCCCGCGAACGCCGTGCCGCGGTGTCCGCCGAGGCCGACTTCTACGGCGCGATGGACGGTGCGTCCAAGTTCGTTAAGGGCGACGCGATCGCCGGCATCATCATTATCATCATCAACATCGTCGGCGGCATCGCCATCGGCATGCTGCAGCGCGGCATGCCGATCGGCGAGGCGGTCAGCACCTACACGCTGCTGACCATCGGAGACGGCCTGGTCACACAGATCCCGGCGCTGCTGATGGCGGTCTCCACCGGCATGGTGGTTACACGGTCCAACGCGGACTCGGAAATGGGCTCGGATGCGTCCGACCAGCTGACCCAGTCCCGGCAGGCGTTGATGATCGCCGGCGGCGCGGCCATTCTCCTCGCCCTGATCCCGGGTATGCCCAAGATCCCGTTCATTTTGGTGGGCGCGTTCCTGATTTTCATGGCGCAACGGCTCAAGGCATCGGAGGCGGCCAAAGCCAAGCACGACGACGCCGCTGCCGCCGAAGCTGGTCCGCCGGCTGCCGCTTCGGAGACTACCGAGGACCTGATCGAGCAGATGCGGGTGCATGCGCTGGAGATCCAGCTGGCACCTGACCTGGTGGACCTGGTCTCCGGCGCATCGGACGACCTGCTGGCCCGGGTGCGGGCCTTGCGCCGGAAGATCGCAATGGAACTGGGCATTGTGGTGCCGCCGGTGCGCACTCGCGACAGCATCGACCTGCCGATGTCCACCTACGCCATCCGGATTGCCGGCGTGGAGACCGGCCGCGGCGAGGCCCCGGCCGGCAAGGTGCTGGCGCTGGGCGACAACCTGGACTCGCTGCCGGGCATCGCCACGGTGGAGCCGGTGTTCGGGCTGGCCGGCAAGTGGGTTCCGGCGGAGATGCGGCACAGCGCGGAGATGACCGGAGCGACCGTGATCGACCGGGTCTCGGTTTTGGTGACACATCTGTCCTCGCTGATCTCGGCCAACGCGGCCCGGCTGCTGACCCGCGAGGACGTGCGTGTGCTGACCGAGGGCGTGAAGTCCGTGAACCCGTCCGCCGTCGACGAACTCACCCCGTCGCTGCTCTCGTTAGCCGAGGTCCAACGGGTGCTGCAGGGACTGTTGGCGGAGCAGATCCCGATCAACGACCTGCCGCGCATCTACGAAGCGTTGGCGCTCAAGGCCAAGTCGTCCACCGATCCGGAGGGGCTGATCGAGGCCGCACGGCAGGCGTTGGGGCCGGCCCTGACCGCGCAGTACCTGGACGGGCAACTGCTGCGGGTCATCATGATCGATCCCACGCTGGAGCAGTCCATGCTGGAGGGCATGCGGCCGTCCGAACTGGGTACGCAGATCCTGCTCTCGGCCGACCGGACCGAAGCCGTGCTGGCCTCGTTGCGGGAGGCCCTGGAGAAAGTGGAAGCCAACGGGCTTACCGCCGTGCTGGTCTGCGCACCTGCGCTCCGCCCGGCCATCCGGCGGCTGGTCTCGGCGCAGTCCGGCGGACTTCCGGTACTGTCCTACCAGGAGGTCACCTCCGCCAACGTAAAGATCGAGACCGTGGGGGTAGTGCGTGTCGGCCAGACGGCTGCAGCTTAAGGGCGCTTCACTCCAGGAACTCAAAGCCCAGGTCCTGGCCGAGCACGGACCCGACGCGAGGATTGTCGCCGCGGAGAAGGTAACCGTCGGCGGCATCCGCGGCTTCTTCGCCCGCGAGCACTACGAAGTCACCGTGGAACTTCCCGCCCCGCCGATGCGCGGCCAGCATGCGCTGGACCAGAAGGCCCGCGCGGGCATCGCCGCACTGCTGGCGGACGCCGAGCACGCCGAGTCCCAGATGCATAGCTCCCGGACCCACGGCAAGGCGCCTGAGCTGCACGTGTCCACGCACACGGACCAGTTCGCGGTCATTATGGACAACCTCACGTTCAACACCGCCCGGCCCACCCGGCTGCCCAAGGGCGCCAAGCTGGAGGGCGCGGAACCCGAGGCTGGCGTGCCGGCAACAACTCGGCCTGAGGCTGGCCCTCCGGCCTCCGATGCTGCGCCGGCGGGTGCCGCGCCGACCCCTGCACGGCCCGGTTTTGGGCGGCGCCGGACCGACGCGAAGCCCGCAGCCGACACCGTGCCAGAGCCCGGGCCGACCGTGTTGGGTGAGGAACTGGACGCCGCAACTGCGGGGACGCCGGCTGCGCCTGCTGGAACTGCCGCTCCATCGGTTGGGACTCTCGCTGCGTCTACCGGCGCACCCGCCGGGCCAGAGGCGGCCAGCCATACGGACGTCCTGGCGGGCACCGTCGTCGTCAGCGGGGTACTGCATGGCGCAGCAACGGGGGAACCTGACGAGGCGCACCTGCCTCCGGGACCGGGACCGGGGCCGGGACCTGGATCTGGACCGGGATCGGCTGCTGCGCCGATCATTCCCTCGCCGCTTTACGGGCCCGGAGACCTGGTGCTGGTAATTGGCCAAGGCAGCAATGCCTTAGAGGCGGCAAATTCCATGGCCGCCGCAGCGCCTGCCGTCAACGGGGCGCCGTCGGAGGCCGCGGATTGGATCTCCAGCGGCGGGAACACGGTCAGGATGGCCGGCGCGCACGCCGCAGATGTCAGGCGGCCGGTGCGGGACCGCAACAGCGCCATCGGTGCCCGCGCCCGCGGAGTGGAACGGGGTCAGAGCGTGTTCGTGGCGTTCGGGTTGGGCCAGACGCTCACGCCGACCCTGGAGATGCTCGCGATCCTGCCCGCACTGGGGGCGGACCAGATTTGGCTTGCCGTGGACGCCGGGCGCAAGGCCGAGGACACGGATCGCTGGGTGCAGGCGGTGCAGCGTGTTGTTGTTCCCGACGGACTTGCCGTGACCGGAAGCAGGCACACCAGCACGCCGAAGACCGTCAACACCTTGGGTGTGCCCGTCGGCTGGATAGACGGGGCGCCGTCCGAGGCCGCACGGCTCTGACGCCCCATCTGCCGGTGGGCTCGGGCTCCGGCACGCCCAGGCCGATTTCCGCTTAATTGATTTACCACGCCACCAGGTCACGCCGTGACCCGGCAGATCCGTGATTTTCCTGCGATAGAGTTGACGGGTGCTGGTGCTGACACGTAAACCCGGAGAGCGGATCCTGATCGGTGACGACATTGTCATCACCGTGCTGGACGCCCGCCGGGACGGCGTCCGCCTCGGCATCGAGGCACCGCGCGGCGTGAAAATCCAGCGCGACGAAGTGGTCCAGGCCGTCAGCGAAGCCAATGTGGCTGCCGCGCAGAGCGGGCCGGAAGCCGAAGAGCGCATCAAGGCCCTGCTGGGCCTGAATGTTGCCGGCACCACCGAGTCCAGCGGGAGCTGACCTCCACGCCAGGCCGGCCAAGGGCGGTTCGCGTTAGCCGGCATCGCCGTCGCTTCGCTGACATCGCCTGCACGACGCCGGCTCACCGGCACAGACTCGCGGACGCCGGCTCACCGGCACAGACTCGCGGACGCCGGCTCACTGACACTGACTTCCGGACGCCGGCCACGCCGAGAACGGCGGCGTCCGACCGTTGGCGAACAGCTCGGAGGGGCGCACCGGGGCGCGGCACCGCCGTCGTTATTGTCTTTTTTGACCTAACCGGCGTGGCAGGATAATCTTAATCGTCGTTGTGCGTGTCCAACCTCGATACGCTATGTCCGTGAGACGGCCCGGTTGCAGGGCCAACCTGATCCACGGAAATAGCCGAGACACTCTGGGCCACTGGTTAGATTTCAGTCCTCACCTGAAGTTCCGGTAGCGCATCACCAACTTTGCGCGTGCGTTCTGTGAAGAATGCGCCGCTACCTTAGAACACCAAACGAAGGCAAAAACCGTGCGTACGTACACTCCGAAGCCCGGCGATATCAACCGCCAGTGGCACGTCATTGACGCCACCGACGTTGTCCTCGGTCGTCTTGCCAGCCAGACCGCAACACTGCTGCGCGGAAAGCACAAGCCGACCTTTGCTCCTCACATGGACATGGGCGATTTCGTCATCATCATCAACGCTGAGAAGGTTGCCCTGACCGGCGCCAAGCTCGAACAGAAGCGTGCCTACCGCCACTCCGGTTACCCGGGTGGCCTGTCCTCCGTCAACTACGCCGAACTGCTGGAGAAGAACCCGGTGCGCGCGGTTGAGAAGGCTATCAAGGGCATGCTGCCGAAGAACTCCCTGGCTGCCCAGCAGCTGTCCAAGCTGAAGGTCTACAAGGGTGCCGAGCACCCGCACGCTGCCCAGCAGCCGAAGACCTTCGAAATCACCCAGGTCGCCCAGTAGCGCCGGCCACCACTAGAAACTTAATTCAAGGAGAATCGTGGCTGAAGAGCTGAACACTGCTGCTGAGGGCGAAGCCCTCACCAGCTACACCTCGGAGTCTTCCGAGGCGACCGAGACCGCCAAGAAGGAACGTCCGGCCCTGACCGTCGGCGGAGCTGCCGTGGGTCGCCGCAAGCAGGCCATCGCCCGCGTGCGCCTGGTTCCGGGCTCCGGCAACTGGACCATCAATGACCGGGAACTGGCGAACTACTTCCCGAACAAGCTGCACCAGCAGGAAGTGAACGATCCGTTCAAGATCCTGGATCTGGAAGGCGCATATGACGTCATCGCCCGGATCCACGGCGGTGGCCCGTCCGGCCAGGCCGGTGCACTGCGCCTGGGTGTTGCCCGTGCGCTGAACGAGATCGACCGTGAGAACAACCGCCCGACGCTGAAGAAGGCCGGTTTCCTCACCCGCGACGCTCGCATCATCGAGCGCAAGAAGGCCGGCCTCAAGAAGGCCCGCAAGGCACCCCAGTACTCGAAGCGCTAAACCGCTTCGGAAGTCCTGTGCTTCCACCGCGAGGCCCCTCAGCATCTGCTGCGGGGCCTCGCGGCCGTTTAAGCCCCCTGCGCCGTGCCTACCCGGGAGCAGGCAGCGGCCACAGCCTCGCGAGAAACACGCCGAGTAAACCGGGCCGGAGGCGGCTCGCGTGACCGCGGACACGCTGTGAACCGACTACGCGGAACGCTGCCGTAAAATGATTCGCAATGTCTAGATTATTTGGTACCGACGGAGTCCGCGGCCTGGCCAACGGGTTGATCACTGCAGAGCTCGCGCTGGAAGTTGCGCAGGCCGCCGCAGTGGTCCTTGGCCACCGGCAAGTTGAGAGCGGCAAGCGCCCGACGGCGGTGATCGCCCGCGACCCGCGCGCCAGTGGCGAGTTCATCAGCTCTGCCGTGGAGGCCGGTCTGGCCAGTTCCGGCGTGGACGTCTTTGACGCCGGGGTGCTGCCAACTCCCGCCGCTGCCTACCTGGTGGGGGACCTTAACGCGGACTTCGGAGTCATGATCTCCGCCTCGCACAACCCGGCTCCGGACAACGGCATCAAGTTCTTCGCCCGCGGCGGCCACAAGCTGCCCGACGAGGTCGAGGACGCGATCGAGCAGGAAATGTCCCAGCCGCGTCTGCGGCCCACGGGCGCAGACGTCGGACGGATCCAGCGATTCTCCGACGCCGAGGACCGCTACATCCTGCACCTGCTGCAGACGCTGCCGGTCCGGCTCGAGGGCCTGAAGGTAGTCCTCGACTGCGCCCACGGCGCAGCCAGCGGCTGCTCGCCGGAAGTCTTCCGCGCCGCCGGTGCCGACATCGTAGTGATGGGCGCCGAGCCGGACGGCTTGAACATTAATGACAGCGTGGGCTCCACCCACTTGGAGAAGCTGCAGGCCGCCGTCGTCGAGCATGGCGCAGACCTGGGTATTGCCCACGACGGCGATGCCGACCGCTGCCTGGCCGTGGACGAGCGCGGTGAGGTGATCGACGGCGACCAGATCATGACGATTCTGGCACTGGCCCTGCGCGATGCGGGACGGCTCAAGGACGACGTACTGGTGGCCACCGTCATGAGCAACCTCGGCATGAAGCTGGCGTTGCAGGAAGCGGGCATCCGGATCGAGGAAACCGCGGTGGGCGACCGTTACGTGCTGGAGAACATGCGCGCCAACGGTTACTCGCTGGGCGGCGAACAGTCCGGCCACGTGATCTTCTCGGACTATGCCACCACCGGTGACGGCGTGCTGACCGGCCTGCAGTTGGCTGCACAGCTGGCCAAGACGGGCAAGCCGCTGTCCGAGCTGTCCCGGCTGATGGTCCGTCTGCCCCAAGTCCTGATCAACGTCAAGGATGTCGACAAGAGCGCCGTCAAGACCAATCAGGCGCTCCAGTCTGCTGTCGAGGCTGCGTCCGCGCGGTTGGGCGAGACCGGCCGGGTGCTGCTGCGTCCGTCCGGCACCGAGCCCGTGGTCCGCGTGATGGTGGAGGCCGCCGACATGGCGACGGCGCAGGCCACCGCCGAGGAACTGGCCCAGACGGTGAAGCAGCAGCTGGCTCTGGAGCCGGCCGACGTCGACTAGCCCCGGCGCGGCGGCCAGAGCGCGCGCCGGCCGAGGTCAGCGCCAGGCATCGACCACTAGGCCAGAGCGCGCGCCGCCGAGGTCAGCGCCAGGCATCGACCACTAGGCCAGAGCGCGCGCCGGCCGAGGTCAGCGCCAGGCATCGACCACTAGGCCAGAGCGCGCGCCGCCGAGGTCAGCGCCAGGCATCGACCACTAGGC
>NZ_JBFBGZ010000001.1:450260-593809 GCF_040684925.1 Arthrobacter sp. NPDC089319
AGGCCAGAGCGCGCGCCGCCGAGGTCAGCGCCAGGCATCGACCACTACTACCTCGTAGCTGTCCGCCGTCGGCGGGTTGCCGGTGTCGAACTTGGCGTTCACCACGGCCAGCTTGTCGCCGATCAGTGCTGCGGTGGTCGGCGTCTGGAAGGCGTCGCTGGTGATGACGGATCGGACCGTCCCGGACGCCAGCTTGTGGTCCAGTTTGATCTTGCTGATCCGGTTGTCGGTATTCTGGACGGCCCACAGCCAACGGCCCTTCAGGTCCAGCCCGTCGACGTTGCTGACCTTGACGCCGGAGACCTTGCGGCTGGCACCGGTCCGCGGGTCCACCGTGTACAGGGCCCCGTTGGCCGTGTGGGCCACGATCAGCTTCCGCCCATAGTCGGCCGCCACGATCCCGTTGAGGTTGAAGTCCCCGCTCAGCTCTGCGGCGGGTCCGCTCAGCTGCAGTGTCTTGGGCTTCCCGAGCCGCCCGTGTTCGCCGATCGGCAGGAAATACAGCTCGTCGTCAACAGAGTTGGTGAACCAAGCGCCGCCACGGCCAAGTGCCACGTCGTTGATGAACGAATGGGCTGGGTCGTTCAGTTGGAAATCGGCAACCGGCTTTCCGGTCCGGGTGTTGTAAACATAGGCCTTGCCGGTGGGGCCGCCAGCTACGAACAGCAGGTGCCGGTGCGTATCGGCGGCCATCCCGACCGCGAAGCGTCCCTTCGGGGCGTCGATGAACTTTTTGGCCGTGCCGCGGCGCAGATCCCCGCGGAAAATGTCGCCTGCGTACAAGTCGCCGGCGTAGAACGTGCTGCCGCGGCCAGCGGCAATTCCCTCGGCGGAGGTAGCGTCCGGCAGGTCGATGATTCTGTCCGTCCGCCCGGACGGTGAATGGAAGTTGTCGGACACCTGATGGCCGGCGGAAGCCGGCACCCCGGTTAAGAGGAGAGCGAGGGACGTCAACAGGGCGGCAGCCAGCTTGGCAAACAGGGAAAGTGGCGAATGGTGTTTCATGGAGATTCACCTGATTCTTCGGATGCTTCGGGATGAGTCCACCGGTCGCCTGCCGGTGTCGATGCTCCGAGCGTACGCCGACCGAGCCGAAACGTCAGGCCCTTCCCGCAGTGATACGGGACAGGCCTGAAGAGGTTGGCGCGCCGGATGCCGCGCTTCGCTGCTACCGACGGTTGGGGGCCTGCAGCGCGTCGCGGATCTCGGTCAACAGCGCGATCTGCGGATCCATGGCTTCTTCTTCCTGGGTGATGCCGAGCCGGCGGTTACGCCGCTCGATCATGTGGTTCATCGGGACCACGACCACAAAGTAAACCGCCGCCGCAATGAGCAAGAAGTTCACGATGGCGGTCAGCAGCACCCCGAAGGCCACCTCGTTGCCCCTGAAGTTCCACAGCAGGAAGCTGTTGAAGTCGGGCGAGCCCACCACACCGGCGATAAACGGCATCAGCACGCTATTGACCAGGGCATTGACCACCATGCCGAAAGCTCCGCCAATAACAACAGCGACGGCAAGGTCAACGACGTTGCCCTTCATAATGAATTCCCTGAATCCCTTTAACATGCCGCAAATTTATCCCTGATCGCCGCAGATGCAGAGACCTCAAGTGGAATGTCTCCCGAAGGCATCATGAATATCCGGGCGCACCGGGCAAGCCGAAGTATTCTTCGAGCGAATTGATGCTTCGTTGTGCCATCTTCCCGGCCACCTTCTTGCCCACAAAGCGCAGGTGCCACGGCTCAGGCGAATACCCGGTCACCTTCTCTTCCCCGGGCGAGTAGCGGATGATGAACCCGAACCGCTGGGCGTTGTTGGCGACCCAGATGCCGGCGGCGGTCTCGGCGAAGCACTGCTGCAGATTGCACGCACCGGTGATGTCGCCGACGTCCATGGACAGGCCGGTCTGGTGCTCGGAATAGCCGGGACGCGCCGAGATCATGTCTGCGGCGGCCTCGCTTCCGTGCTGGCGTACCCAGTGGTTGTAGGTGTCCACCTGGGTGGCATAGGAACGGAATCCGCTGACCATGACCATTGGCGCGCCGTCGGCCGCGGCCGCGTTGAACATCTTTTCGGTGGCGTCCGCCACGGCATCGCGCAGCAGGGCAGATTCGCCGCCGGTCCCGATGCTCACGGCCGGCCGGCGCAGGTCGCCCGGGTGGTAGTTCAGCGGGACCAGCGGCCGGCGCTTGTTCACGACGACGCCGATGCTCGCCGGGTTGGTGTGGTCCTCCCCGGCACCGGGCGACTTTTCGGCCTTCTTCTTCGCGGCCTTCGTGCTCTGCGACGGAACCGGGAGGGAAGTGGCGTCCTCCGACGGACCCGGCACAGCCGCCGTCGTACTGGGGGAGGGGGTGGGTTCGTCCGCCGGAACGCAACCGGTGAGCAGGGCCAGCACGGCGGCCAGGCCGGCGGCGAGCACCGGGGCCCTCAGAGCTGTCATGTCAGGTTTTCCGCAGCAGCATTCTGCGGATCGAGTGGTCCGCATCCTTCGTCAGCACCAGTTGTGCCCGGCCGCGTGTCGGCAGCACGTTCTCCCTCAGGTTCGGTTCATTGATCCGGCGCCAGATCCCCAGCGCTGTTTCGGTGGCCTCGGTGTCGCTGAGCGAGGCGTAGCGGTGGAAATAGGATTCCGGGTCGGCGAACGACGTCCGCCGCAGTTTGTGGAAGCGGCTGACATACCACTGCTCAATATAGGACGTCTTGGCGTCCACATAAACGGAGAAATCGAAAAAGTCGCTCAAGGCCAGCCCGGTCCGTCCGTCCGCCCGCGGGCGTGCCGGAGCCAACACGTTGAGCCCCTCAACAATCAGCACATCCGGGCGGCGGACCACCACTTCCTTGTCCGGCACGATGTCGTAGGTCAGATGCGAATACCAGGGCGCCCGCACTTCTTCGGCACCTGACTTGACCTCGGACACGAACCGCAGCAGCGCCCGCTGGTCGTAGGACTCCGGGAAGCCCTTGCGTTCCATCAGGCCGCGCCGCGCCAGCTCCGCATTCGGGTACAGGAACCCGTCCGTGGTGATCAGTTCAACGTTCGGGGTGTCCGGCCAGCGGCGCAGCATCTCGCGCAGCACCCGGGCCGTGGTGGATTTTCCGACAGCGACCGACCCTGCCACGCCGATCACGAACGGGGTGCGGCGGGTGGTCTCGCCCAGGAACGTGGTGGTGGCTTTATGCAGCTCGCCGGCCGCGCCCACGTACAGGTTCAGCAGGCGGGAGAGCGGCAGGTAGACCTCGCGGACCTCGTCCAGGTTCAGGGCATCGCCCAGGCCGCGGAGCCGCTCAATATCGTCCTGGTCAAGGGGCTGTTCAATCTCGTTGGACAGCCGGGACCAGGTCTGCCGGTCCAGCTCAACGTATGGTGTGAAATTACTCTCACCGCTTGACGCCGTCGTCTTCGGTGTCGCATCAGTCACCTATGAATTGTGCCTGCTGCGGGTTTCAAATCCCAAAAGGCGCGCGACGGCGGCGAGCCTGGTTACGCCGTCGGCTCTCCGCCCGCGGCCGATGGCAGGGCGGAGAGGCCAGGCTGTCAACGGCTGCGCTGCGGGCAGGTACCCTTAACCCCATGTGTGGAATCGTAGGATATGTTGGCCGCCGCGACGGCGGGGCCGGAGTCAGCGTTGCTGATCACAGCGCCCTGGATGTTGTTCTCGAAGGTCTTCGCCGCCTTGAATACCGCGGCTACGATTCCGCGGGGGTAGCCGTCATCTCCGAGTCCGGTATCGAATCGCGGAAGAAGTCGGGCAAACTGAGTAACCTGTTGGACGCACTCGAGGCCGACCCGCTGCCCGAGTCGCTGACCGGCATCGGCCACACCCGCTGGGCAACGCACGGCGGACCCACCGACCAGAATGCGCACCCGCACCTGGCCGACGATGATCAGCTGGCCGTGATCCACAACGGCATCATCGAGAACTTCGCCGAAATCCGTGCGTCTCTTTTGGCCAAGGGCCACACGCTGCTCTCAGAGACCGACACGGAAGTTGCGGCAGTGCTGCTCGGTGACATCTACCGTTCGCTGGTGGCCAAGGACCCTGCCACAGCCACCCTGGCCAACGCCATGCAGCTCGCCTGCCAGCGGCTCGAGGGCGCGTTCACTCTGCTGGCCATCCACAAGGACCAGCCCGACGTCGTCGTCGCTGCCCGCCGCAACTCGCCGCTGGTCGTCGGACTGGGCGAGGGGGAGAACTTCCTGGGCTCCGATGTTTCCGGCTTCATCGACTTCACCCGCCGCGCGGTGGAGCTGGAGCAGGACCAGATCGTCACCATCACCCCCGACACTGTCGAAATCACGGACTTCTTCGGCAACGCGGCCCAGGGAACCGAGTTCGAGGTCGACTGGGACGCAGCCGCCGCGGAAAAGGGCGGTTTCCCGTCCTTCATGGAGAAGGAAATCCACGACCAGCCGGAGGCTGTCGGCCAAACCCTGCTCGGCCGGTCCGACCTGGACGGCCGCCTGACCCTGGACGAGCTGCGGATCGATCCGGAGCTGCTCAAGACGGTCAGCAAGATCATCGTGCTGGCTTGCGGCACCTCGGCCTACGCCGGCCAGGTGGCGAAGTACGCGATCGAGCACTGGTGCCGGATTCCGGTGGAGGTGGAGCTTTCGCACGAGTTCCGCTACCGCGACCCGATCGTGGATGCCAACACGCTGATCGTGGCCATCTCCCAGTCCGGCGAAACCATGGACACCCTGATGGCCGTCCGTTATGCCAAGGAGCAGGGCGCCAAGGTACTGGCCATCTGCAATACCAACGGTTCAACCATCCCGCGCGAGGCCGACGCAGTGCTCTACACGCACGCCGGCCCGGAGATCGCCGTTGCCTCGACGAAGGCGTTCCTGGCGCAGATCACCGCGGCCTACCTGCTGGGCCTTTACCTGGCGCAGCTTCGCGGCAACAAGTTCCAGGGCGAGATCAGGGACATCCTGGCAGATCTGGGCAAGATCCCGGCCAAGATCCAGGCTGTGCTGGACAACGCCAAGGACATCACGGACCTGGCTGTCCGCATGGCGGACACCAAATCGGTGCTGTTCCTCGGCCGGCATGTGGGCTTCCCGGTCGCCATGGAAGGCGCGCTGAAGCTGAAGGAACTGGCCTACATCCACGCCGAAGGCTTTGCCGCAGGAGAGCTCAAGCACGGACCGATCGCCCTCATCGAGGACGGTCAGCCGGTTTTCGTGGTGGTGCCCTCGCCGCGCGGGCGCAATTCGCTGCACGCCAAGGTGGTCTCCAACATCCAGGAGATCCGGGCACGCGGCGCCAAGACCATCGTCATCGCCGAAGAGGGCGACGAGGCGGTCAAGGACTTCGCGGAGTTCGTCTTCTTCGTGCCGGAGACGCCCACCCTGCTGGCCCCGCTGCTGACCACGGTTCCGCTGCAGATCTTCGCCTGCGCACTGGCCACGGCCAAAGGCTTCGACGTCGACCAGCCGCGCAACCTGGCCAAGAGCGTCACCGTCGAATAAAGGGCCTCAGCAAGCATGGCCACACGCCTCCTCTTTGCAGCGCCCCGATCCCCGTACAACCGGATCGGGGACTGCTCGGTTCCCCAGCGTCGGGTGCGCGCGGGGCGGGCAGCGCTGCGGCTGCGCGTGCGGCTGCTCTCCGTGCCGCCGGAGCGGTGCACGCTCCGATCCAGTCCGGAGCCCGTGCTGGCGCCTAGGTGCGCCCGCTCGCCGTGGGCCGTGCGCGCCGGGGCCGGGAAATGATCGTCGGCATCGGCGTGGACGTGGTGGAAGTTTCCAGATTCCGCCGGCAGTTGCAGCGCACCCCGGCCTTGCTCGAGCGGCTCTTCACCCCAGCTGAGCGTGAACTCAACACCAGGTCACTGGCTGCCCGCTTCGCCGCCAAAGAAGCGATCGCCAAGGCGCTGGGCGCCCCCTCGGGAATGAACTGGCAGGACTGCACTATCTGCGTCGACGCTGGCGGAGATCCCTATCCGGAATTCACCGGCACCGTTGCCGCGGCAGCCCAGGCCCGGGGCGTGAAGTACTGGCACCTGTCCATGAGCCACGACGGCGATCTGGCCACGGCAATGGTGGTAGCCGAAAAGTAGCGGTCAGCCAGCCGCCACCCGGTAGCGCAGGTACACCACCCCATTGCCGAAGCGCCTCTCGTCCAGCAGCTCGAGGTCCACCTTCATGTCTTCCGCCAGGAAGCGCTTTCCGCCGCCGACCACGATCGGCGACACGAAGAACCGGCATTCATCGACCAGCCCTGCGCTGAACGCGTGGCTGGCCAGTTCCGGTCCGCTAATGCTCAGGTCTTCTGCAGCCTCGTTTTTCATCCGGCGGACGAGATCCGGGTCAAACTCCCGCTCGATCCGGGTGCGGGCGCTGGAGGCCTTGTCCAAGGTCCGGGAATAGACCACCTTGTCCTTCCGCAACCACGACTCGGCGAACTCGCGTTCGACCGGAGCGACATCGCCGCCGGTCGGCACGGTTTCCCAGAACACCATCACCTCATACATCCGGCGACCGAGAAGATAAGTACCGACACGATCCTCCAAGTCATTAACGAACGAATGAACTTCCTCGTCCGGCATGCTCCAGTCAAAGTTGCCGTTCTGGTCGGCAATGTAGCCGTCCAGCGACATGATGGCTGTATACAGCAGTTTGGCCACGATAACTCCTGAGCTGATCGGAAGGGCGGGGGGAGCGTGATCCCATTGTTGCCGACCAGCTCCGTCAGGGGAACGGCTGCTGTCCTCGCGGGCGCAGCGGATACGGGCCTATTCGGAGACGACTGCCCGATGTATTCTGCTGGCACTGGCAGCAGGCCATGATCGAAGGAGAATGAGCCGTGACAGCACCGGACCAGTACGCAAGCGTCCGCTACCTGGTGGACGACGTGGGGGCGGCCGTGGATTTTTACACCAAGAATTTCGGCTTCACCGTGCATCTGCAATTTCCCGGCTTTGCCGACGTGACGCGCGGCCCGCTGCGGCTGTTGCTATCCGGGCCACCCAGTTCGGGCGCCCGCGCCACTCCGGCGGAGTATGCGGCCGCCGGACGCAACCGCATCCACCTGATCGTTGAGGACCTGGACGCAGAAATCGGCCGGCTGCGCGGTGCAGGGCTGCAGTTCTGCAGCGATGTGGTGGAAGGGCCCGGCGGCCGGCAAATATTGCTCACCGACCCGGCAGGGAATCTAGTGGAACTGTTCCAGCCCGCACCGCAGGCACCGGCGTGACCGGTGGCCACCCTCAGCCGCCGCCGATGCTCTTGACGTACGAGTAGGCCTCCTCGGCGACGCTGCCCCACAGTTGCTCGGTGGCCGACGCATCGTCGGTTACCGCCGGAAAGGCCACCCATTCCTTCATGGTCCGCTCTCCCATGGTGACCGGTTCTGCCGCACCGGAAGCCACAGCAGATTTGGCGCGCGGCCGGGGGACCTTGACGATCAGGCGGTGGTCGTGGCCGAGGAACGCGAAAATTATTCCGCCGACCCGAAGGCCAGGACTGCGGAACATGGTGCCGCTCTCCACCAGCGGGTCCTTGGAAAAGCGGCGGGCTAGGGCCTCGAGCAGGACAAGGTCCTGATCGCCGTCCGACCGGGGCGGTTTCGTCACAACGTCCTCTCAGGCTCGAATGAAGATGGCGGAAGCCGCGGCGGATTCGACCATGACATCGCTCATGCCGACCACCACATACCAATAGGTGCGTCCCCGGACCGTGCCCGTGTCCACGAACCGCTCCGGATTGCCGCGGCGCCGCTGCACCCGCCGGAGCGCGCCGGCCTGAGACGGGATCACGGCAGCGGCGGCGCCGTTGGATTCCCAGCGGTAAATGGCATAATGCCGCGGCAGCGTCCCGCTGGTGGCGCCCCGCCAGATAAGTTCGACGGCGGTGCCGTTCCACCGCGCGCTGGCGATCAGCGGTGCGTAGGGTCGCTGGGCGCCCAGATGGGACATCACCGGGGTCATCGCCACGCGCCGGTAGAATTTGTCCTTCACCAGGCCGATGCTGTTCAGCCGGTTGGACCGGACGGAGCTGGCGGAGAAATAGACCTGCCCGCTGACCCCCGAGGTGGCCCGGCACTTGGCGGTGTGGTTGTAGAGTTCCCGGGGCTTTTGCCAAGCGGCTCCCTGGGCAGCGTCGCCCACTTTGTAGGCACCCTCACCGATGTAGAGCTTGCAGGTGGTGCCCTTGACCTGCCCCGCCCACCAATTCACCAGCGTGTTGTAGTCCGCGGCTGCGTTGCCTTGGTGCCAGTAGAGCTGCGGGACCACATAATCGATCCAGCCTTGCTTCACCCAGAGACGGGAATCGGCGAACGTGGCGTCATAACTCTGCAGGCCGGAGGTGGCCGAGCCCCGGCTGTCAGTCGACTGGTTGCGCCAGATACCGAAGGGGCTGATGCCGAACAGCATCCGAGGTTTCGCGGCGAAGATTTTGGCGCTCAGGTCGCGGACGAAGGTATTGACGCTGCGCCTGCGGAAATCGGCCAGACTCTCGCCCGCCCGCCGGTAGGTGTTGTAGGCGGCCGAGTCCGGGATGCTCTGCCCCGCGACCGGATAGGGATAGAAATAGTCGTCCAGATGGATGCCATCGACGTCGTACTTCGCCGCGACCTCCGCGATCACCTTGATGATGAAGCTGCGAACGGCGGGGATGCCAGGGTTGTAGTAGCGCCGGCCTCCGAAGGCGAAGGTCCAGCCGGGATTCTTACGGGCCGGATGCCAGGAAATCAGGTCGGCCAGATTGGGTGTCATGGAGACGCGGAACGGGTTGAACCACGCGTGCAAGTGCAGGTTCCGTGCATGCGCCTGGCCGATCGCGTAGGCCAGCGGGTCGTAGCCCGGGTTCCGCCCCTGCGTGCCGGTGAGGTAGCGGGACCAAGGCTCTCCCGCAGCGGAAGGCCAGAAGACGTCGGCGGCCGGTCGGACCTGCAGCATGACCGCATTAAGGTTCCGGTTGCGGGCCAGGTCCAGCCAGCTGCGCAGTTCGGTCTGCTGGGCCGCCGCCGTCAGCCCGGAGCGGGACGGCCAGTCGATGTTGAGCACGGTGGAGAGCCAGAAGCCGCGGAACTCGTGCTTGGGCATATCCGTGACCCTGGCCGGTTCCCGGGCTGTGACACGGTAGACCCTATTAATGACCGCTGCCGCCAGGCTCAGCTCAAGGGGGCCGCCGGGGAGGCCGGCGGTGACAGCCCGGGAAAGACTGCCGCTGAGCAGGCCTGCCGCGCCGAGCACCGTCAGGGCCGTCGCCGTGGTGAACTCGCGCCGCGAGACGACGCCGCTGGATCCCGCATCGCCGCAAGCCATGGCCAGCCCCCGCTTCACCAGAACCTGATAGTAGGTCAACGATACGCCCGCCCTGTCCCGGCCGACAGTAGTACCAGTCGTTGTGTAGGCCCGGTGGTGCCGGGGTGCCCGGACGCGCCCCGCAGGCACCAGTTGGCAGGGCAATTCAGCACGCCCTCCACACGGCGGATTCCGCGCGGGGCCGGGCTCCGTCGTCGTTATCCGACCCGTTGGACGGACCACCCGGGATGTCCATTGTCCGGGCCATGAGGTAAGAAAGGATGAGGGGATCCCCATCGATGATCAGGAGTTGCGCATGGAAGTTTGGCCGGGAGACGCCTACCCGCTGGGGGCAACCTACGACGGCAACGGCACCAACTTTGCAGTGTTCAGTGAAGCAGCGGATGCCGTGTTCCTGTGCCTGTTTGACGACGACGGCGTCGAACAGCGGATCGAACTCAAAGACGTTGACGGCTACGTGTGGCACTGCTATCTGCCGCAGATCCAGCCGGGCCAGAAGTACGGCTTCCGGGTGGAAGGCCCCTACGATCCCGGCCAGGGGCTGCGCTGCAACGTGAACAAGCTGTTGCTGGACCCCTATGCCAAGGCGGTCAGCGGCCAGATCGACTGGGCCCAGCCGCTGTTCGGCTACAACTTCGGCGACGAGGACTCCCGCAACGACGAGGACTCCGCGGAGCACATGATGCTCGGCGTCGTCGTCAATCCTTTCTTCGATTGGGATGGCGACCGCAAGCCGCGCACGCCGTACCACCGCTCGGTGATCTACGAGGCCCATGTCAAGGGGCTGACCCAGCTGCATCCGGAGATCCCGGAAGAACAGCGCGGCACCTACGCCGGAATTGCGCATCCGGCGGTGATCGAGCACCTCAAGAAGCTGGGCGTGACGGCCATCGAGCTGATGCCGGTCCACCAGTTCGTCAACGACAGCACCCTGCAGGACAAGGGACTGTCCAACTACTGGGGCTACAACACCATCGGTTTTTTCGCGCCGCAGAATACCTACTGCTCCTCCGGTGATACCGGGCAGCAGGTGCAGGAATTCAAGGCGATGGTCCGTGAACTGCACTTGGCCGGCATCGAGGTGATCCTCGACGTCGTCTACAACCACACGGCAGAAGGAAACCATCTGGGCCCCACCCTGTCCTTCCGCGGGCTGGACAACGGGGCGTACTACCGGCTGGTGGACGACCAGCCGCAGTACTACATGGACTACACAGGCACGGGAAATTCGCTGAATGTGCGCCACCCCCACTCGCTGCAGCTGCTGATGGACTCGCTGCGCTACTGGGCGTCGGAAATGCACGTCGATGGATTCCGCTTCGACCTTGCCTCCACGCTGGCCCGCGAGTTCTACGATGTGGACCGGCTCTCGACGTTCTTTGAAATGGTGCAGCAGGACCCCATCGTGTCCCAGACAAAGCTGATCGCGGAGCCGTGGGACATCGGTCCGGGCGGCTACCAGGTGGGCAACTTCCCGCCGCTGTGGACCGAATGGAACGGCCTCTACCGGGACACTGTGCGCGATTTCTGGCGGGGCGAGCCCTCCACGCTGGGCGAATTCGCGTCCCGCATCACCGGGTCATCCGACCTGTACGAGGCCACCGGCCGCCGGCCCGTCGCCTCCATCAACTTCATCACCGCCCACGACGGCTTCACCATGCGGGACCTGGTCTCCTACAACGAAAAACACAATCAGGCCAACGGCGAAGACAATAACGACGGCGAATCGCACAACCGCTCGTGGAACTGCGGGGTCGAAGGCCCCACCGACGACCCGGCGGTCCTCACCCTGCGCGCCCGCCAGCAGCGGAACTTCCTGACCACCCTGCTGCTGAGCCAGGGCGTGCCCATGATCGCCCACGGCGACGAGCTGGGCCGCACGCAGCAGGGCAACAACAACGTGTACTGCCAGGACTCGGAACTGTCCTGGGTGGACTGGAACAATCTGGACCAGCCGCTGCTCGAGTTCGTGGCTGCGATCAACCGGCTGCGGGCCGAGCACCCCACGTTCCGGCGCCGGACGTTCTTCGACGGGAAGCCCGTCCGCCGCGGCGAGGGAGAACCGCTGAGCGACGTCGTCTGGCTTACCCCGGAGGGGACGTTGATGGAACCGGAGGACTGGGACGAAGCGCTGGGCCGGTGCATCGGTGTCTTCCTCAACGGCCAAGGCATCCGCGGGCGCGACGACCGCGGGCAGCGGATCACCGATGAACACTTCCTGATCTATTTCAATGCGGACGACGACGATGTGCCATTCGTGCTGCCGCCGCGGGAATATGCGCCGGCGTGGGACATCATCATCGATACCGCGGGCGGCGGGGACTCGACCGGGCCGCTGAAGGCCGGGGAGACCGCGCCGGTGGCGGCGAAGTCCACCATGGTGCTGCGGGCCCATTCACCGCAGGAAGACGAACCGGACCATTCCGTGGCGGCTTCGGTGGCAGCCATGTCCGAGTCGGAGCGGCTGGCCGAATCCGGGCAGGCTGCGGAACCCGAGGCCGCCGAATCTGCGCAGGCGTCGGCCCCCGGGCAGCAACCGGACGCTGGCGCTGCGCCGGAGGCGGCCGCTGATGAATCCGACGCAAAGCCGGCAGCCAAGGGCAAGAAGGGGAAGCAGTAAGGATGAGGGCACCGGCGTCCACCTACAGATTGCAAATCAGGGAATCGCTCACGCTGTATGACGCGGCAGACCTGGTGCCGTACCTGCACAACCTCGGCGTCGACTGGGTCTATCTGTCGCCCCTGCTCACCGCGGAACCGGGATCCGATCACGGCTACGACGTGGTGGACTTCGGTGCGGTGGATCCGGCCAGAGGCGGGATCGACGGGCTGCGCGCGCTCTCCGCAGCCGCGCGGAAAGCAGGGCTGGGCGTCCTGGTGGACATCGTCCCGAACCACATGGGCGTGGGGACTCCGGCCAACAACCGCTGGTGGTGGTCGCTGCTGGCCGAGGGCCGCGGGTCCCGCTATGCCGAAGCGTTCGACATCGACTGGGACGCCGGTGGCGGAAAGATCCGGATTCCGGTGCTGGGCGACGGGGACGCGGAACTGGATGCGCTGGAGCTGAACGACGGCGAGCTGCGCTACTACGAGAACAGGTTCCCTGTCGCAGCGGGGACAGCCGACGACGGCGCCACCGCCCGGGAAGTCCACGAGCGCCAGCACTACCAGCTGGTGAACTGGCGCCGGGCGGACGCGGAGCTGAACTACCGCCGGTTCTTCGGGGTGAACTCGCTGGCCGGCGTCCGGGTGGAGGTGCCGTGGGTCTTCGACGAGTCCCACGCCGAGATTAAACGCTGGTTCGACGAGGGCCTGGTCGACGGGCTGCGCGTGGATCACCCGGACGGGCTGGCGGACCCGAAGGGTTACCTGCAGAGGCTGCAGGAGCTGACCGGCGGCGCCTACGTGCTGGTGGAGAAGATCCTGGAACCGGGGGAGACGCTGCCGGCGGACTGGGCCTGCGCGGGAACCACCGGGTATGACGCGCTGGCGGAGATAGACCGGCTGCTGGTGGATCCCGACGGGCGGGAACGCCTGACCGAGGCGGCGCCGGTCCAGCCGTACCAGCACATGATCCATGACACCAAACGGGGCATAGCGGACGGCATCCTGCGCTCCGAGGTACTGCGCCTGGCGCGGCTGGTCCCGGCCGACGCGGGAGTAGACTTCGACGTCGCCGCGGATGCGCTGGCGGAACTGCTGAGCTGTTTTCCGGTGTACCGGAGTTACCTGCCGATCGGCGCGGACTATATAGCGGAAGCCGGAGTCGCGGCCCAGGCCCGCCGCCCGGACCTGGCCGAGGCGGTCACCACCTTGTTGCCGTTGCTGCAGCCTGAGGGCGTCCTGACCGAGCTGGCGGTGCGCTTCCAGCAGACCTCCGGCATGGTGATGGCCAAGGGCGTGGAAGACACCGCGTTCTATCGGTACACGCGGCTGACCTCCTTGAACGAGGTGGGCGCAGACCCATCGATCTTCGCGGTGGAGCCGTTCGAGCTGCACATGCGGCTGATCCGCCGGCAGCAGGAGGCGCCGCTGGCGATGACCACGCTCTCCACGCATGACACCAAACGCAGCGAGGACACCCGCGCCCGGATCTCCGTGCTCGCCGAACTGGCGGACCAATGGCCGGCCCGGCTGACGGAGCTGGACCGGTTGGCGCCGTTCGGAGACCTGCCGTTCGCGGACCTGCTGTGGCAGGCGGCGCTGGGAGCCTGGCCGTTCAGCCGGGAACGTGCGCATGCCTACGCGGAGAAGGCGGCCCGCGAAGCCGGCAACAGCACCTCGTGGATCGACCCCAGAGCCGATTTCGAAAAGCAACTGCATGCCGCCGTGGATGCGGCCTTCGACGACCCGGAGGTGAACCGCCTGCTGGTCGGCCTGGTGGAGGAAACCGTGGCTTTCGGCCGGAGCAACTCGCTGTCCGCGAAGCTCATCCAGCTGACCATGCCCGGCGTGCCCGATGTCTACCAGGGCACGGAATTCTGGGACCACTCGCTGGTGGATCCGGACAACCGCCGGCGGGTGGACTTCCAGGCCCGGCGCATGGCGCTCGAGGATCTGGGCAGGGACGGGACCCCGCCCGTCGACGACGGCGCGGCGGCCAAAATGCTGGTGGTCGCCCGGGCACTGCAGTTGCGCCGGGACCGGCCAGAGTTGTTCACCGGCTACGAGGCCGTTTCGGTGCAGGGACCCGCCGCCGACCACGTGTTCGGCTTCGACCGCGGCGGCGCAATCACGCTGGCCACCCGGCTGCCGGTGCGGCTGCAGCGGGACGGCGGGTGGCGGGATACCGCCGTCGTCCTTTCGCCGGGACCATACCGTGACGTGCTGAGCGGGCGGAGCCACAGCAGCGAGGGCGCCCTCCACCTGTCCGACGTGCTGGCCGAGTTGCCGGTGGCGCTGCTGGTGCGCGGGGAAGGAGGAGCATGAGCCGGGACTTCGCGGTCTGGGCCCCGCAGGCCGGCACGGTGGAACTCCAGGCGGGCCCATCCCGGCTGCCGCTGCACGAACCCGGCGGCGACGGCTGGTGGCGGCTGCCGGACACCGCCGCCGTGCCCGAGGGGGAGGTTGACTACGGCTACCTGCTGGACGGCGAGGACAGGGCGCTGCCGGATCCGCGGTCGCGCCGCCAACCGGACGGCGTACATGGACTGTCCCGGACATTCGACGCCGCGGCTCACCCGTGGCGGGACCAGGACTGGGTTTCCCCGGGACTGGGCGGGGTGGTCTACGAACTGCATCTCGGCACGTTCACCGCCGAGGGAACGCTGGACGCAGCCGCCGGCAAGCTCGACTACCTGGCCGGACTCGGCGTGGACTACGTGGAACTGCTGCCGGTCAATGCGTTCAACGGAACACACAACTGGGGCTACGACGGCGTGCTGTGGTTCGCCGTGCAGGAGACCTACGGCGGGCCGGCCGCCTACCAGCGGTTCGTTGATGCGGCGCATGCCAAAGGCATTGGCGTGATCCAGGACGTCGTCTACAACCATCTGGGCCCCAGCGGAAACTACCTGCCGCGGTTCGGGCCGTACCTGAGCAGCGGCAGCGCGAACACCTGGGGCGATTCCGTCAACCTGGACGGCCCCGGCTCGGACGAGGTGCGCCGCTTCATCACGGACAACGTGCAGATGTGGTTCCGCGACTACCACGTGGACGGGCTGCGGCTGGACGCGGTGCATGCGCTGCGGGACGAGCGGGCGGTCCACATCCTGGAGGAGATCGCGGCGGTGACGGACACCTGCGCGGCGGAACTGGGCAAGCCGTTGTTTTTGATCGCCGAGTCGGACCTGAACAACCCGCGGCTGATCGAGTCCCGGGAGTCGAACGGCTACGGTCTGGCCGGGCAATGGAGCGACGATTTCCACCATGCCGTGCATGTGAACCTCACCGGCGAAACCAGCGGCTACTACGCCGACTTCGCCGGACTGGGAGCGCTGGAGAAGGTGCTGCGGGACGGTTTCTTCCACGACGGCAGTTATTCCTCGTTCCGGGAACGGCACCACGGCCGGCCGATCAACAAGGACCGGGTGGCGGCACCGCAACTGGTGGTCTGCACCCAAAACCATGACCAGATCGGCAACCGTGCCGCCGGCGACCGGCTCACCGGGAGCCTGAGCTACGGGCAGCTGGCGCTCGCGGCGGTGCTGAACCTGACCGCCCCGTTCACCCCCATGCTGTTCATGGGAGAGGAGTTCGCCGCGTCCACCCCGTGGCAGTTCTTCACCTCGCACCCGGAGCCGGAACTGGGCGAAGCGACCTCCGCCGGCCGGCTCAAGGAGTTCGAACGGATGGGCTGGGACCCGCGGGTGGTGCCCGACCCGCAGGACCCGAAGACCTTCCACAACTCCAAGCTGGACTGGAGCGAGCCGGAAACCGGCGACCACGCGCGGATGCTGGAGCTGTACCGGCGGTTGATCGCGCTGCGGAAGCAGCATCCCGAGCTGACGGACCCTGACTTTGCGGCGGTGTCGGTGCACACCGACGCGGCCGCCGGCTGGCTCATCCTGCACCGTGGCCCGCTGGCCATCTGCTGCAACTTCTCCGCCGAGCCGAGCACCGTCCCGGCCGGGCCCGGCGCGGTGGTTCTGGCCACGGACGGTGGCGCCGCATTTGCAGCCGGGAGCGCAGCCGCCACCGGGAGCGCAGCCGCTACCACGGGCGGTGCTTCGCCAGCCGGGGCGTTTGCCGGACTGGTTCTGCCCGGGCACTCGGCCGCCATAGTCCACAGCGGGGCCGCAGGCTAGGATCGGCTGCATGGCTGCTGCAGAGGACTTGTTCGAAGGACCGGCCACCGGGCCGCCGCTCCCCGTCTACTCCAGCCGGGCGCTGTACCGCTCGGAGGCGGAAGGACCCGAGGTCCGGCACGTCGGCGGCTACGCATCGTTCGTCGGGTTTTGTGCCCGGCACGGCGAAGATGCTGCTTCTCTGGCGGCCGATCCGGTCCGGTTGCTGGAGTTCCTGCGGGCCAATACTGCCGCGCTGCTGGCTGAACCTGAACTGGGTAACGCGGCGGAAGTCTTCACCGGCAACACCGTGGTGGCGCAGCGGCCGGACGCCCAGTGGCGCAGCGTGGAAGGCGGCATCACCGAGGCCGGGGACCACGAAATGAGCCTGGTCGTCCAGGGCCTGGTGGAGCGGCTGCACGCTGCCGACGTGAATCAGTTTGCGGAGTCGCTGGCCACCATCCGCGGCTGGGCCGAGTCGGATCCGGAGCCGTTGCCCCGGTTCGAGGAGCACGACGCGAATCTGCCGCAGCCGGTTCCGTTCCCCGCCGGTTGGAAACCTTACGTTCGGCCGGACCTTCCGGTGGAGGTTTACCGCGATGCGGACGGGGCAGAAATCTCCTACGGCATCCGGTGGGGCGACGAGGAAGCAGCCTCGGATTCTTACAGTGTCACCAGCAACACCGAGCGCTTCGGCGGCCTCCACACCGTGGCGGACAGCCTGATTGAACACCTGGCCTCCACCTACGCGGCCAGCATCAGGGACGTCACGGCCGAAACAACTGCCCGGATGCGGGGCCAAGTGCGCGTTCTCCGGGCGGTCCGGGTGGATCCGGCCAGTCCGGATGCGGCGCCGCTGGTCTTCACGTTTACCGATTTCCCCGGGATCCTGCTGCACAGCGGACTGCTGCACAGCACACCGTTTCCGTCCTGCGGCTGCGATGCCTGCGATGAAACCTTGGACTCGGAGGCGGCCGGACTGGAGCAGCACGTGCTCGCCGTGGCGGCCGGGGGCTTCGCGGAGCGCTACCCCCTGGGACAGCACCGGCGTGCCGAATACCAGTTGGTTCGGGTGGATGGCTCAGGCTGGGAAGGCGGCGGCGGCGAGCCGTCCCACGACTACCCGGAAGCACAACTCTCCGAGGCCGAACGGACGCTGAAGTTATTGCCGAACGGCTGGCAGCCCTGGCCGCTGCGGCAGCAGTAGCCCGCCTTCTACCGTCCACCCCCCCAGCCCGCTCGTTTGCCCGACCGAAAGGACTTCATGATCGAGGCCTGGACCCCGGACCAGATCCGCGCCGCCGAACGCCCGCTGCTTGAGGATGGACATGGTCCGGAGCTGATGGCCCGCGCGGCCGCCGGGCTGGCCGGCGGCATCATCCGCGAACTTCAACGCGTGACCGGCCGGGTCTACGGCGCCCGCCTGGTGGTGCTGGCAGGGAGCGGTAACAACGGCGGCGACGCCCTCTTCGCTGCGGCCACGATGGCGCAGCGCGGCGCCATGACGACGGCGGTGCTCACTTCCGAGCGAGTGCACCCGGAGGCGCTGGCTGCCTTCGAACGGGGCGGCGGCCGGGTGATCCGGCTGGATCCGGAGGCCACCGGTGGTGCGTCGGCTCTGGCCGACGCGGTTCGCGCGGCGGCAGGCATCTGCGCGGCCGCGGACGCCCTGGTCGATGGGATTGTGGGCACCGGTGCCGCCGGCGGACTCCGCGGCCCGGCCCGGGAGCTGGTGCAGACGTTGCTGGATTCCGACGGCGGCTACGGCCGCCGGCCGTTGGTGGTGGCGTGCGACCTGCCCAGCGGCGTCAACGCCGAAACCGGTCAGGTGGACGACCCCGTGCTGCCCGCAGACCTCACGGTAACCTTCGGCGGGGCCAAGGCGGGTCTGTTCCTCGATCCCGCGGCGGCGCTGGCCGGCAGGATCGAGACGGTGGACATCGGCCTCGGCCTCCTGCTTCCGGAGCCGGGGCTGCGGCGTCTCGAACCGCATGACCTGGCCATGCTCTGGCCGGTGCCGCGGCGGACGGACCACAAGTACACCCGCGGGGTGCTGGGCATCGCGGCCGGATCCGCCTCTTATCCCGGGGCGGCCCTGCTCGCCACCAGGGCGGCGGCGGCCACCGGCGTCGGCATGATCAGGTATCTGGGGCCGTCGGAGGTGTGCCGGCTGATCAACCTGCAAACGCCGGAAGCAGTCTGTTCGCAGGGCGCAGTGGCGGATGCCCGTGTCCAGGCCTGGCTGGTGGGCCCTGGAACCGACGGCGACGAGGAACAGCGCCGGCGCGCCGGGGACGCCATGGCTTCCGGGCTGCCGGTGGTTGCCGACGCTGGCGCCTTCGACGTGCTCCCGGCTGAGCTTGGCCCCCATGTTGTCCTGACCCCGCACGCCGGCGAACTGGTCCGGATCCTGGAAGCCCAGGGCGTGGCGACGGATCGGGAACATATTGAAGCCTCGCCCGCCGAATTCGCCGCGCTGGCGGCCGGTCTGACCGGCGCCACAGTGCTGCTCAAGGGCGCTGTGACGGTGATCGCCGCACCCAACGGCCTCCTGTTCTGCCAAGACGACGGGCCCGACTGGCTGGCCACGGCGGGATCCGGCGACACGCTCGCCGGGATCCTCGGAGCCCTCGCAGCGACAATCCGGAGCGAGCAGTTGGAAGCGGCCGGATTCGCGGAACCGGAGCGCTGGGCGGTGGTTGCCGCCATGGCTGCCTGCCTCCACGGCCTGGCCGGGGCTGAGGCGGCGCGACGGGGCGAAGCGGCATCCACACCGTCGCCGGGCGCTGCGGGGGCAGCCAGCGGGCGGTGCGCACCGCCGTCGTTATCCGCGCTGGGCCGGCCGCTGGCTGCATCCGATATCAGCGCCGCAGTCCCTGATGTGGTAGGCAGGATCATCGCCGGCCGGAACCCGTAGCCGCCCGCCCGCGGGATGGCGGAAGATGGGTCGGCGCACGTCCCGAGGCACCGGAAAAAAGGGCTTTCCGGGGTATCCGGCTTGACCTGTTTCCACTACGCTGTATACACGTGCAAACCGCACCAAAGGGGCACGGGGTGGAGCACTGGAGTCATGATCCTCCCGAGGGATGGCAACCTCTTGTAACCACTAATGGGCCGGGGGCAGTCCCGTGGTTATCCGGCGCAAGTAAGCGGCAGCGGCGACAGAAGGGCCGGGGGCCCCGCCAAGCCGTCGATCGACAGGCGGACGCGCCTTCCGCGTCCGGGCCACCCGGAAATCACGGAAGCACTTTGAGTGATGAAACCTTCAGCAAAATGGCGCGCGTGGTTGCTGATCGCCGGCGTTCTTTGGGGACTTCTCGCCAGCATGGGGCTGGCAGCGCCGGCCAGTGCCAGCAGCGTCGCCGCAACGTCTTCGACGTCGCAGGCGGACAGAGGTCGGGGGGCCGAACTGTCGCTGCGCATTTCCGGCCGGGGCGACTACCGGCTACACGGCTCGGACTACGAAGCCAAACGCGTCCATATCTGGATTGTCAATGTTTCCCGTAACCGGGCCGTCAACGATTACTACGTCTGGACCCATCGCGGCGACTTCACCAGCCATGACGGCGGCCTGCGGTGCGGCCGCACCTACAAGGCTGTCAGTTACAGCAGTGGTGACGGCTGGGTGTCGAGCAACAAAGTCCGGTTCCAGTGCGACCGCCGCTAGCAATTCGACCCTCACGCAGGTAGCCCGCCGAGGGCCGGTCGGCATCTGCCGGCCCTCGATGGCATGATGAGTGGATGGCGTTTGAAGCTGCACAGAACCGGTACCAGAACATGCCCTACCGCCGAGTGGGACGAAGCGGCCTGAAACTGCCTGCCGTCTCGCTGGGGCTCTGGCACAATTTCGGCGACGACAAGCCGTTTGAGGTGCAGCGTGCCATCCTGCGCAGGGCCTTCGATTTGGGCGTGACACACTTCGATCTGGCCAACAACTACGGTCCGCCCGAGGGCAGCGCGGAGACGAATTTCGGTCGGCACATGCGCGAAGACTTTTTGCCCTACCGCGACGAGCTGGTGATTTCCACCAAGGCCGGCTACCTGATGTGGCCGGGGCCGTACGGTGAATGGGGCTCGCGTAAATACCTGCTGTCCAGTCTCGATGCCTCGCTGAAGCGGATGGGGCTGGACTATGTGGACATTTTCTACAGCCACCGGCCGGACCCGAACACGCCGCTGGAAGAGACGATGGGCGCCCTGGACCAGGCGGTCCGTTCCGGCAAAGCTCTGTACGCCGGCATCTCCTCCTACACGCCCGAACAGACCCGGGACGCGGCCCGCATCATGCGCGGACTGGGAACGCCACTGCTGATCCACCAACCCTCGTATTCGTTGCTGAACCGCTGGGTGGAAGATGCCAGCCCGAGCCTGCTGGAAGTGCTGGACCAGGAGGGCATGGGCTGCATCGCTTTCTCGCCGCTGGCCCAGGGAATGCTCACGGACCGCTACCTGAAAGGCGTCCCGGAGGATTCCCGCGCGGCACAGAACAAGTCGCTGTTCCCGCAAATGCTTGCCGAGGAAAACCTGGACCGTGTGCGCGGGCTGAACGAAATGGCGGAGAACCGCGGTCAGTCGCTGGCGCAAATGGCCATCGCCTGGGTGCTGCGCGAGCAGTCGAAGGGCTCGCCGGTGACCTCGGCGCTGATCGGGGCGTCCAGCGTCACGCAGTTGGAGGACAGCCTCGCCGCCGTAGCCAAGCTCAGTTTCACGGGCGAGGAAGCCGCCGCCATCGACCGGTTCGCGGTGGACTCCGATATCAACATCTGGAAGCCGAAAAGCTAGCTCCGTGGACCGTCCCGCCGCGACAGACGAGACGCCTCTGGACGTCCGCCTCACCGATGCGGCCGCGCTGGAGTTTGATCAGGTTCTCGCCTTATACGATGCCGTCGGTTGGACCGCCTACACCTCGTCGCCGGAGACGGTCTCGGCTGCCCTATCCGGTTCCACCGCCATCGCCGTTGCCCACGCCGGCACCGAACTGGTTGGGCTGGCCCGGGTGATATCCGACGGGGCATCGATCTGCTATCTGCAGGACGTGCTGGTCCGTCCGGCCTTCCAGCGGCGGGGGATCGGCCGACGGCTGGTGCGGTCTCCCACGTTCGGCAAAAGGTCCTGCTGACGGATGACGAGGCAGGCCAGAAGGCGTTCTACGAATCCCTTGGCTATACGCAGGTCACCGACAACGACGGCGGCGCCTTGCGTGCCTTCGCCCGGTTCGACGACTGAGGTCCCGCCCGCACTGGGTGGCGGGCGGGGAAATGCCCCGACGATCTTCGTTAGGGCACGCGGAGGCCGTGGAGCGCGTGCTTCTTGATGGCCGAATACTCGTCGGCGGAGATCGTGCCCATATCCAGCAGGGATTTCGCTTTCGCGATCTCGTCGCTGGGACTGGTTCCGGCGACGTCCCCAATGTATTTGTTGACCGCTTCCTGCGTGTCCAGGGCGCGTTGCTGGCTTCTTTCGGCCATGCCGGTTCCCCGCGCTATGAGATAGACCAGCACCGTGAGGAAGGGGAGGAAAATCAGGAAGACGATCCATATGGCCTTCCACCAGCCATCCAGCGATCGGTCTCTAAACAGGTCGGCGACGACGGAAAACAGCGTAATGAGGTAGGCGACAAACGCGACCGTCCAAAAGAGGAACCAGAAGAAGTCCCAAAAGTCTTCCCATAAGTTCACGATCAGTCCTCTCGGTCGCGCCCTGGAGGCAATGGCAACGGTATGCACTGTCCCGCCACGTTGCCTGCGTTCTAGGCTTAAGGATCGTCGTCCATCGTCGCAGGCACCTCATCCATTCCGGGTGAGGTAGGTGGCGGCGGGCCTCCGTCTGCTCGGCCCACCGCTTTCCGGCTCGTCTGAGGGTCTGATCGCTGGCCCGGGTGCGCGCCCTTCCTCGGACAGAGCACCGCCGTCGTGCTCTTCCTCGATGCCAACTGGCTTCCTCGCGGCCTTCAAACGGCGTTATCCGCAAAAAGCCCTCTCCTAAGGGAGCCGAATTCACCCCCGGTGGGTGAAGCACACCACCAGCGGCCCGACCCACACTTGAAGTGTCTGTAAACCTGTCTGCCAATGGCCGACGGCGCCGGCGCGACCGGTATCCAAGAGAGGAACAGTCAATGTCGAAACAACACCCGGTTTTGCTGGGAACTGCCGCTTTAGGGCTGGCCGTGGGGATGCTGACGGGCTGCTCCGCCAGTCCCGAGGAGAATGTTGCCAAAGCCTGCGGGGCATCCGATGCCTTCACAGCCGCCCTGCAAAACTTTCGAGACACCCTGACGCCGGATGCCACCATCGATGAGATCCGCTCGGCCCGGGAAGAGGTCAGCAATACCTTTAACGATCTCAAGGGGGCAACCACAAACGTGGCGAAGGACAGGACCGACGCCCTGGCTTCCGCCATGGACGAGCTGAAGGCTGCCGTGGACGACGTTCCCGATGACGCCACCGTTCGGCAAGCGGTTACTTCCTTGAAGAACGAAGCAGACAACGTCAAATCCGCTCGTGACGGAGTAGCAAGCGAGCTCAACTGTTAAGTCCGATGCCTCGAGGGCTGGCTGGTCCAGGACCGGAGAAGCGTACCCGGTCTGCCGGGAAGCGCCGCGTCCGTCCCCTTCTGACAACACATCCGCGCCCCTAGACTACGACTAGCGGCGAAGGAGGGGGCAATGCAGCCTGAATCACCGGTACCCGAAGGGTCCGAACCGGTCCCGCGTCCTGGCCTTCCCCGCGCTACCACCATTCTGCTTGCCCTCGGCGGCGCAACCGTGGCAGCCTTCGGCATCGCCGCGATCCGGGGGATCTTCACACCAATATTCCTGGCGTTGGTGATCACCATCTGCGTGCATCCGGTCCGGCGCTGGTTGCAGCAGCACGGAGTACCACGGGGAGTTGCCACCGGCGCCACCATCGCCGCCGGATTCGCCGTGCTGATCGGCCTTTCCGTTGTCCTGCTTGCAGCACTCGCTCAGTTCTCTGCGCTGCTGCCGCAATACGCTCCCCAGCTGCACCAGCTGGGCGCCTCTATCGCCCAAATGCTGGAGTCGGTGGGAGTCGGCTCCGAACAGGCGCAGACTGTACTGCAGGCATTCACCCCCGGCCGCATCATCGGGGTCATCACCGATTTGCTGGGGAACATCACTGGTCTTATCGGCGTACTGGTGATCATCCTGACGATGCTCATTTTGATGGCCATTGACGGAGGACGAGTGGCCGCCCTCCTGACCCATCTGCAGCCCCATCGGCCGGCCATGGCCACTGCCTTCAGCGGCTTCGCCGTCGACGTACGCCGTTATACCGTGGCCACCGCCATCCTGGGAGCTGCCCAGGGCCTGTTCAACTGGCTCGTCCTGTTTATCCTGCAAGTCCCCGGCGCCATGGCCTGGGGGGTGCTGTCGTTTATCTGCAGCTTCATTCCCAACATCGGTTACTTCATCGCCATTATTCCGCCGCTGGTCTTTGGCGCCCTGAGCGGGGGCTGGCCCGTTGTCCTCGCCGTCATACTCACCTACGGCGTGATTAACAGCGTCATCCAGTCGATCATTCAGCCCAAGTACATTGGCAATGCGGTCTCCCTCAGCGAGACTTTGACCTTTGTCTCGGTGCTATTCTGGGCCGTCGTCCTCGGAGCAGTGGGTGCCATCCTCGCCGTTCCCCTGACCTTGCTGGTCCGCACCATCCTCCTCGACTCGGACCCAACCAAGGTCTGGCGTCGGGCTTTGACGGGGGACAAGAAGGACATCGAATCTGCCCTGAGGCTCGAAGACGACGCCATCCGTTCCCGCCGCCCACGACGGAAATCGGACCGCCGGCACCCCGATGGCACGCGGAAGAAATGATGTCGCGGCACGCTGCCGTCAGAGCCGGGTGAGCACCGCGTGCTGCAACTCATCGTGAGCCTTGTGCCGGTCGCCGTAGCCGGGGCGATGAGCACGGTGCCGGCCAGCATCACCATCATCATTCTGCTCTCGCCTCGTCCACGGCGGCGTGCCTTGGCGTTCCTGATCAGCACCATCGCCGGGTCGGTCGTGATCGTCGGTCTCTCTTCGGTTGGGCTGGGCCTCATGCCCGTCATTCCGAGGTGGAACGAGGATGAGCTGACGGCCGCGCTGGGCCTGGTGATCGGCGCCTTCCTGATCGGCTACGCCGTCTACCTTTTCCGGCGCAAGGGCACAGGGGAGAGCGCCATGCTGGGCAAGATCACCGCGCGGTTCCAGTCCGCCCGCACGTGGGAATTCATCGGACTGGGCCTGGGACTGAATCTGCGTCCGAAGGCACTCCTGCTGGCCATCACCGCAGGGGTGCTGATCAGCGTCCAAGAACCGTCACCCCTTGCGGGAGCCTTATTGGTTCTCGGCTATGCGGTTGTCGCCCAGTCGGCCGTCGTCCTGCCGATTACCTACTGGGTTCGGGCGCCGGAACGAGCCGAAGGGCAGCTGGCGGCCGCCTATGCCTGGTTACAACGAAACGGCCGACTGGTGACGGCGGTGACGATGCTCGCCATAGGTGCCTTTATCGGAGGCTACAGCCTGCTCCAACTCTGATGCCGGCGGGAGATGAACCCGACTTTGGAAAGCAGCGGCCCACGAATTACGAAAACCAGGTGCCGGGCGGGCCCAGGAACAGCAGGACGCTGAAGACCACTGCCACCGCTGCGAGGGCCACCACGACGGCGGTGACCGGCTTGGTGAGCACCCACGCCTGAAGCTTCTCCAGCACACCCTGTGGCCGCTCGCCGCCGGCAGCCAGTCGCCATCCGCCATCGAGTCTGCCGCGGCGCTCCATCGCACGTTCCATGGGAATCGTGGCATACGGGACGAAGGCAGCAGCCAGCGCCAGCGTGCCCTGACCGAGGGACCATTTCTGGTTCACCCAGGTGAAGCAGGTGCTGGTCACATAGCAGAGGAAGACGAAGCCGTGCAGGCCGCCGCCGATTCTCACGCCGAGTTCAGTGGTGTGGGTGCCGTATTTCAGCACCAGACCGGCCAGAAGCAGGGTCCAGGTGACGGCCTCGGCTAGAGCGACGGTCCGGAACAGGGTGCGCGGAGACACATGCGGTCCTTGGGTTGGGGAAGGGGGTTCCCTCCCAAACTACCGTCCGGAGGTCGTTGCGGCTGAATCCTCGGGTGTGAATGGATGCGTGCTTACTTCGCCGTCATGTACAACGACGCAGGTTGACTCCGGCACTTCCTCCCAGGCTCCCTGCAGATCGCCCAATGGTTCGGATACCACCAAGCGTGCATCGTCGGAGACCAATTTCAGCATGGGGTTGTCGGGATACTGGGCTCTCAGGGTCGCGACGTCTGTGCTGTGGAACAAGGAGCGCGACCGGCCTTCGCTGGAGTAGCGGAAGGCCCAGGTGGTGTCCCCGTCGGTAGTGGCGACGGTCATCTGCAGCGGGTTTTCGATGCCGTGGTTTTTGCCGGTGCTTTCGATAAGCCCAACTGCGGAGGCTACCGCTGCCGGCGGGTCCTGCTCCAGACCGAAGGTGAGCGCGAGCATGAAGAACACTTCGGAGTCTGTTGATCCTTCGATCAGGGGGAAGAGGCCAGGCTCCACGGCCAGCACCAGGTCCCGCCGGACCTTCGGAAAGTCCCTGATGAGCCCGTTGTGCATCCACAGCCAATGCCCGTGGCGAAATGGATGGCAGTTCGTCTGCTGCACGGCCGACCCGGTGGAGGCACGGATGTGCGCGAATACACGGCCGGAGGACGCGTGGGACGAGAGTTCCTGCAGGTTGCGGTCGTTCCACGCGGGTTCCGTGCTGCGGAAGATCCCCGGCGTAGGCAAGTTGCCGTACCAGCCAACGCCGAAGCCGTCTCCATTGGTGGTTTCAGCACCCAAGCGGGAGTGTTTGCTCTGCATGACGAGCGAATTGGCAGGTTTGAATAACAGGTCGTCCAAGTGCACGGGCGATCCCGAATACGCCAGCCAGCGGCACATGGCTACCTCCTCTGGGCGCACATAGCACCAAGTCAGCGCCGGCGTCAGGCCAGGACGCGGGTCTTGATCTTCGTGTAGTCGCTTTCGGTGATGGTTCCGGAGTCCAAAAGCGCTTTAGCCTTCGAGATTTCCTCGCTGGGACTCGTCCGGGCGACATCGCGGATGTACGACTCGGTGTACTCCTGATTGATGCGTGCGCGCTCGGCCGAACGTTCCGTCATGCCGGAGCCCCTGGCGATGAGATAGATCAAGGCCGTCAGGAACGGTACGAAGATCAAGAAAATCATCCAGACTGCCTTGAGCCAGCCGTTGAGAGTGTGGTCGCGGAAAATATCGCCAATAATCATGAACACAGCGATCAAGTAGGTCGTGAAGGCGAAAACCCAAACAAACCACCAGATGATGCTCCAGAAGTTCTCCCAGAAGTCCATCGGAAATCCTATTCATTATGTTGGCCCATGACCGTAAATATTGCGGCCCGGGATGATTCCCCTCAAACGCAACCCCGCAGGCTTATCCAGCGGACTGCCTTCTCAGGCGCCGTCGGAGACTCGTGGCAAGTGAGCCTCCGATAGGTAGAGCTAGTATCGTCCGGCTGTCAGAGCCGGCACCTCATCCTGCAAGGGTGAGATTCCGGGGCTGGTTCAACGGCCTTTGGGCGCCCTCAGCGGCGGCAGCATTCTCCCTTGTGCGGGCCCGGAATGCTTGGGAAACTCAAGGCGGAGCTAATGCAGTCCGCTGAATTTAAGCCACGCTTTCGGGAGCCGGGACAATGGCCGCAGACCATGTCGATGACCACTCACTAGCAGCTGACGGTTTCATGGCCGCGTCCGTGGACGGGCGTTCCTTCAGCTTTCAGGGCGTGGGTCGGGAACGGCTTGATCTAGGTTCACTGGTTTCCATCGACGTGCCCGACCGGCTGCCGATGATGGGCCAGATCCATCAGCTCCGCATGGGGGAAAGCGGCGTCATGAGCGGCTCGGGGCGGATCATAGGTTCCTTCAATTCGGAAGGAATGGTCACACCGGTCCCCGCCGCGGGGTTTCGTGAGGCGCGGATCGCCGCCGCAGACCGGAGCCTGGTCGAGTTGCTCCATTCTTCCTCGGGCGCCCTGTTGGAGATTGGTACTTTCACGAACACGGACCGCTTCGACGCACGGTTGATTCCGAAAAAATTCAACCGCCATACGTTTTGGTGCGGCCAAAGCGGCTCAGGAAAGACCTATGCCTTGGGCGTTGTCCTTGAGGAGATACTGCTGCGGACCAGGCTGCCGATGGTGATTCTCGACCCCAACGCAGACTTCGTACTGCTGGGTGAATCGGCCGACAAAGCAGCGGCCGGGTCCGCTGCCCCGCTGGGCTCCCGGAGCGTCCGCGTCTTGCGTCCGAATGTCGAGGGAGCGGAGCCGCTGCGTGCCCGTTTTTCAACCATGTCGACCCGATCCCAGGCGGCGGTACTGCGCCTCGACCCCTTGATTGACCGGGCGGAGTACAACGACTTCCTGCATATAGAAAACTTCATCGGGGGAGCCGAGCCGGAGTCCATCGTCGAACAGTTGCGGAGGGCCCAATCACCAGGGTCCGATGCCTTGGCATCCCGGATTGAAAACCTCAGGCTCGCTGAATGGCGCGTGTGGGCACGCCACGACGCCGCGGCTTCGGAGATCCTCGCCGGCCGACCGGACGCTACCGTACTCGATTTGGGCGGGTTCGATTTCGCCGAAGAGTCGCTCGTGGTGGTCCTGTCCGTCCTCGACAGCCTCTGGGCTGCCCGGGATGCCCGAGAGCCGCTGCTCATCGTGATCGATGAGGCCCACAATCTCTGCTCATCCGAGCCTGGCAGCCCTTTGCAGCGAGCCGTGCGCGAACGCATCGTCCAAATTGCCGCCGAAGGGAGGAAGTTCGGTTTGTGGCTGCTCCTGTCGACCCAGCGGCCGTCCAAGCTCGACCCGGACATCATCTCGCAATGCGACAATCTGGCCCTCATGAAGATGAGCTCGCCGAGCGATCTGGACGGGCTGGCGTCCACCTTCGGGTTTGTTCCGCGGACCTTCCTCGAACTCTCCCCGTTCTTTCGGCAGGGCGAGGCCCTCTTTGCCGGCGGATTCGTTCCAGCGCCGGGCCTGGTGACGGTGCGGACTCGATTGACGCGGGAGGGCGGCTCCGATGTACGCGTACCGCTGAGGGAGATGCCTACGTAAGCGTCCTCCGTGCACACCGGGCAATTTTGCATGGTGTGCAAGTTTAGTTCTAAGCTGTGGGGGTGAACGTAGACAGCGGGGTCCCTCTGGAGGGGCGGCGCGAAAAGAACAAGGTGGCAACCCGCGCAGCCATGACGGCTGCGGCGTTGCGGCTCGCCCGCGAGCACGGGCCCGGCGGCTTCACCGTTGACCAGTTGGCCGTCGAGGCGGGAGTCTCGCGTCGGACCTTCTTCAATTACTTTCCGTCCATCGAGGCAGCGGTCACGCTGCCGGTGGAGGAATTCCTGGAAGAGTCTTTCGCACGGCTCGATGAGCGCTCCGCCGACGAACCGATCATGGACGCCGTGCTCGCCACGTTGGGCGGGGACATCAGCCAGGAACGGCTGGCGCTGCTCTGCGAGATCTACCAAATGGGTGCCGACGACGCGCAGCTTGAACGCATGCAGCTGCAGATCTGGCGCCAGGCCCAGCAGTCGCTCGAAGACGGGCTGCGCCACCGGCTGCCGGAGAGCGCCGGCGAACTGACGGTCACCGCGCTCGCCGGATCGCTGATTGCCTGTGCCCAGGCTGCCATGCGGATGGCAGCCACCCAGACGCCCGACGGCGAGGCACCTCCGCCGTCGGCCTTCCGGCAGCAACTGCTGGAGAGCCTCGACCTGCTGCGTACCGGTTTCAACATCAACTCCAAGGACTAATCGCATGGCTTCACTGCTCTACAGACTCGGCAAACTGGCCGCGCGCAAGCGCTGGTTGTTTGTCTCTGCATGGCTGGTAATCATGGTGGCCGTCGGCGCTTCCGTCGCAGCCTTCATGGGCACGCTGTCGAACAGCTTTACCATTCCGGGCACCCCCGCGCAGGCGGTGGCGGACGAGCTGCAGGAGAAACTGCCGGACGCCTCCGGCGGACTCGGCACCATTGTGTTCACGACGGCGGACGGCACGGCATTCACTGCCAAGCAGGAGGAGGCCATTGCCCAGATCTCCGCGGACCTGACCGACCTGGACGCCGTCAAGCGCGCCACGGATCCGGTGGACCTGCAGGCCTCGCTGGACACCGCCCCGGAGAAAATTGCCGACGGCGAAGAGAAACTGGAAGCCGCGGCGCAGAAGCTCGACGACGGCCGGGCCGAACTGGATTCAGGCAAGGCACAGCTGGAGCCGGGGCTGCAGCAAGTACAGGCCGCGGAGGCACAGATCGAGCAGCTCGAAGCCGCCGGCCAAACCGCCATGGCCGAGCAGGTCCGTGCCCAGCTGGAGCCGCAGCGGGCCCAGCTGGAAGAGGCGCAGGCGCAGCTGGACGAAGCCGAGCAGCGGCTGGAGGACGGCCGGGCCGAGTATGAGACCGGGGTTGCCGATCTGGAAGCGGCCAAGCTGCAGCAGCAGTCATCGGACGGACTCAGGTTCGTAGCCGAGGACGGTTCGGCCGCCTTCGTCCAGGTCCAGTTCGAACAGGACATGATGTCGGTCTCCAAGGAGGACCGCGAACAGGTCCAGCAAGTCACCGAAGCCGGCTTGGTTTCCGGCCTCCAGGCGGAGTACAGCAAGGACATCGTCGAAGACATTTCCAGCCTGTTCGGTGCGGCCGAGGTCATCGGTATTGCCGTGGCTGCCGCGGTGCTGGTGTTGATGCTCGGCACGCTGCTGGCTGCCGGGCTGCCGCTGCTGATGGCGCTGGTCGGCGTCGGCGTCGGGGTAGGCGGCACCATGGCCCTGAGCGGTCTGGTCGAGATGAGCTCCGTTTCGCCGGTGCTGGCGCTGATGCTGGGGCTGGCCGTGGGCATCGACTATTCGCTGTTCATTGTGAACCGCCACCGCACCCAGATGCTGTCCGGTGTTCCGCTGGTCGAGTCCATCGGCCGTGCCACCGGAACCTCCGGCAACGCGGTGCTCTTCGCCGGGCTCACCGTGATCATCGCGCTCGCCGCGCTGGCCGTGCCGGGCATTCCGTTCCTGACCGTACTGGGACTGGCCGGAGCCGCAACGGTGGCCGTCGCCGTCGTCGTTGCCCTGACCCTGACTCCGGCGCTGCTCGCCATCATGGGCCGGCGCATCCTCTCCAAGCGGGCCTGGGCCAAGGCCGGGCTGACCGGCCCGGTGGCCGCCGATGCCCAGGTCTCGGCGCCGGGTCACGAATTCCACAACGATCCGAAGCGCAGCTGGGGCAAATCGGTCACCAAACACCCGTGGCTGGCGCTGATCGCGGGCGTGGCCCTGCTGGGCGTGATGGCAGTGCCGGCCGCCGAGCTAAGGCTGGGCCTGCCGGACGGCAGCTCCGAACCGGCGGACTCGACGGCCTACCAGTCCTACACCCAGCTGGGCGAAAACTTCGGCGAAGGAATCAACGGTCCGTTGATCGTGGTGGCCGACCTGCCGGCCGGACTGGAGGGGGCCGAGACGGACGAGACCCTGCTGAAGCTCTCGCAGGAACTGCGCGCCATGGATCATGTGTCCGCCGCCGTTCCGACCGGCACCAGTGAGGACGGCCGCACCGCGGTGCTGCAGGTCATTCCGGAGGAAGGCCCGGCCGCCGAAAGCACCGAGGAGCTGGTCCACAACCTGCGGGCCCAGACGGACGCTCTCGAGCAGAGCACCGGCGTCGGGATTTCGGTCACCGGCCAGCCGCCGATGCAGATCGATGTTTCGGACAAGCTGGCGGACGCCATGCCGGTCTACCTGGCCATCGTCATCGGGCTCTCGCTGATCCTGCTGCTGCTGGTCTTCCGCTCCATCCTGGTTCCGCTGCTGGCCACCGCCGGTTTCCTGCTCTCGCTGGGGGCCAGCTTCGGCGCCGTCGTGGCCATCTATCAGTGGGGCTGGCTGGGCAACCTGTTCGATGTGCATGACCCGGGGCCCATCCTGAGCTTCCTGCCGATGATCATGATCGGCGTGCTCTTTGGCCTGGCGATGGACTACCAGATGTTCCTGGTCTCCGGCATGCGCGAATCGTATGCGCACGGCGAAGACGCCAGGGCGGCCGTGGTCAGCGGCTTCAACCACGGCGCCAAGGTGGTCACCGCCGCGGCCATCATCATGGTCTCCGTTTTCGCCGGGTTCATCTTCTCCCACCTAACCATGGTCCGGCCGATCGGCTTCGCACTGGCACTGGGTGTGCTGCTGGACGCCTTCGTGGTCCGGATGACGCTGATCCCGGCGGCCATGCACCTGTTCGGCAAGGCCGCATGGTGGATGCCCCGATGGCTGGACAAGATCCTGCCGGACGTGGACGTGGAAGGCGCCAAGCTGGTTCAGCAGGTGGAAACGCCCGAGCAGGATCAGGCCCTGGCGGCCGGAATCCGCTAGGAAACGCTAACCCGAATCAGCTGCCGGCGGCCGGCACCATCCCTCAGGGAAGGTGCCGGCCGCCGGCGATTCTGAACGATTCATCGAGCAGTTCTTCGAGTTCGGCCGGTGAAACCTTGGCCAAGTGCAGGAGCACCAGTTGCGGCGACCGGTCATGGTGCGGCGTCCAGAAGAAAACGTCCGGGTCCGTGCCGGCCAGGGCCTCCCGTTCCTCGGTCTTGACGGTCAGCACGCCCGGCTCCCAGATGCGGGCCATGAGCGTCTTCGCGAACCACGCCGGCCGGCCCCAGCTGGGCCGTTCAGTGACGCCGGGATGGGCCAGGCAGAGGCGGCGCGCATCGTCCTCGGTGGGCATGCACTTACCTTGCCACCGTTCCGACCGCCGGCGCCAGCGCCGTCGGAGGGTTGATCCGGACCACGCGTTGCCCGGCCGGCTGGCAGTTCCGGCGGGGCCTCAGCCTTGCGGGCTGTTTCCGTCGTCGCGGTCGGCGCGGCCGCCGGCCTCGCTCTGGCCGCCGGGTTTGGGCTTGTCACCGGGGATCGGGGCGGGGGCCGGAGCTTGCTGTTGCCGTTCCTGTTCGATCCGCGCCTCGTAGCGGCCCGGGGCGAAGATTTCCTCCATCGCGCCGAACATGCCGGAGAGCCCCGATGACCCGGGACCGCCACGCCATGGCCGGGACGCCATCGCCACGGTCGCGGCGATGATCAACACCACCAGGCCCACGGCGATCAGGCCGCCAACGAAGTCCATGTGATGATTATGTCCCAGGAAGCCGGCGGCGGCGAGGCTCGCTCAGCCGGCCTTCGGATTGCGGGCGGCCCGGGCTGCGTTGCGCAGGAAAACGGCCACCACCGCTGCGGCCAAAGCGGGCAGGTAGAACCAGCCAACCGTTGCCGTGGCCAGCGCGATGAACCCAAACAACAAGGCGCAGCAGATGATACCGGCCAGCCAGGCAGCGCGGCGGGGAACCAGCAGCGGAAGCAGCGTCAACAGCGGCGGAACAGCCAGCGGAATGAGGATGGTCCCCGGACTGGCCTGGAGCAGCGTGAGAGTTTCGATGCTGCGTTCCGGCTCGGCTCCGGGGGAACCGGACACCGTCTCCTGCACGACCGTGGGCAGGAACAGGGCGGCGGCGCTGGCCGCCAGTGCCAGTAAGCAGGCCGCAGCCTGGACCACGGTCGGCACCCTTGACCCTGAACCGCTGGTGCCCGGACCCTCTTCCATCTCAGTTCCAGCGGTATCCGTGGGCCTGTTCGTAGGCCTCGAGCAGCCGATGGGCCACGTGGCCGGAGGTGATCAGCGGGTGGATCATAAAGGCCCGCAGCGCGGCAGCACGGTCGCCCTGCCCGCCGCGGATTACTTCCTGCTCCACTGCTTTGATTTGGGTCATCAAGCCGGCTTGGTGCAGGCTCAGCGGCTTCACCGGCAGGGGGCGGGCGCCGTCGGCGTCGACCTCCGAGGGTACCTCGATGACGGCGTCCTCCGGCAGCTGCGGGATGGTCCCGGCATTGCGGACGTTGAGGATCTGTTCGCTCCGCTCTCCGGTCAGCAGGGCGCGCATCACGTCCAGCGCAACGTGCTCGTAGCCGCCTGCGGCGCGATCCTCCTCATCGCGGGAAACGCCGATCTCGCGGGCCTCGGACAGGTAGCTTTCCTCACGGCGCCGGAGGGCGTCTTCCCATTCCGCGTACGGCGTGCCGGAGGCCTGCAGCCTGCCGTACAACTCCTGCTGCAGCTCATGGATGGACTCGCCGCGGGTCTGGGCCGCCCCGGCCAGCGCCATAGTGGCTTCGCGGCGGAAGTAGTAATAGAACAGGTAGGCATTGGGGATGACGCCGAGGATCTGCAGTTCCCGGGTCCCGAAGATGCGGCCCTCCTCAAACGACTGCAGCCTGCCGGGGTCGGCGAGCAACTCCGGAAGGCGGTCCCCGCCGTCGCGCTCCAATCCGCGCAGCCACCCCAAATGGTTCAACCCCACGTAGTCCACTCCCGCCAACGAGCCGCGGCGCAGCGGGGCACCGGCGGCCTTGGCGGAGCGGCGGACCAGCCCGAGGGGCGTGTCGCAGATGCCGATCACCCGGTGGCCGAGCACCGGCAGCAGGGCTTCGGTGACCATTCCGGCGGGATTGGTGAAGTTGATCAGCCACGCGTCGGGGCTCAGCTCGCGCAGCCGGTTGGCGATATCCAGTGCGGCGGGGACTGCCCGCAGGCCGCAGGCAATGCCTGCCGCTCCGGTGGTCTCCTGACCCAGCAGGTTCAGCCGGCTGGCAATGCGTTCGTCCTGCGTCCTGCCCTGCGTGCCGCCGGGACGAATGGCTGAGAAGACGACGTCGGCACCGGCCAGCGCGCCGTCGAGGCTGCGGGCGGACTCAATCCTCGGCGGCCGGACGCCCCCGGGCAACGGAGCATCCGCCAGCACCCGGGCGATCGCCTGCTGGCGGCCCGCGTCCACGTCGTGGAGTACCAGCCGGTCCACCAATCCCGCCGCCGGCCCCTCGGCCAGCGCGCGGTAGACCAGCGGCACGCGGAACCCGCCGCCGCCCAGAATGGCAAGTGTTGCCACCGCTTCCCCCGAACATTGACATTGGATAACAATCGGCGGACCCGAGCCCGGGACGCGCCCCTTGCTTGTATTGTGCCAGCTAGGGCAAACCACGCATCCTTGCCGCGTGAATCCGCGGCCCGGTCGAAGGGCCCTGCCGGCGTGTCCCATGCGGTGCCCGTGCTCCGCGTAACCCTTCAGCTGGAAAGCAAGCTTCGGATGGGAGAATAAATCCGTGAGCTCTACAACGTCACCGCTGCCCTATGACCGTCAAGCCGTCATCAACCTGGACGCGATCCGCGTCAACGTGCGGCACCTGCGTGAGATCGCAGCCCCCGCCCGCGTGATGGCGGTGGTCAAGGCGGACGCCTACGGCCACGGCGCCATTCCCGTGGCCCGCGCCGCACTGGAAGCCGGTGCCGGCTGGCTGGGCGTGGCCCACTTCACCGAGGGTCTGGCCCTGCGGGAAGCGGGCATCGACGCCCCCATCCTGGCGTGGCTGCACACCCCGGATACCGACTTCGCCGCCGGCATCGAGGCGGGGATCGACGTGGGCGTTTCCGGCTGGGAGCTGGAACCGGTGGTCAAGGCCGCCCGACAGTTGGAACGTCCCGCGCGCGTGCACCTGAAGATTGACACCGGCCTGGGCCGCAACGGCTGTCCGCCGGCGCTCTGGGAAGACCTGGTCAACCGGGCCGTGGAGTACCAGGAACAGGGGCTGCTTCGCGTGGTGGGCGTGTTCTCCCACTTGGCCGTTGCCGATGAACCGCACCGGCCCGAGACGGACGAGCAGGTGGACCGCTTCCGGGAGGCGGTGGCGGTGGCAGAGAACGCCGGCTTGGATCTGGAAGTCCGGCACCTGGCCAACACGCCCGGCACGCTCAGCCGCCCGGATGCACACTTCGACATGGTCCGCGTGGGCCTGGGCATCTACGGGCTGTCGCCCTTTGACGGGCAGAGCCCCGAGGAACTGGGGCTGGTGCCGGCCATGACGCTGCGCGCCCGGGTGGCCAACTGCAAGCAGGTACCGCCCGGCCAGGGCGTCTCCTATGGGCTGAACTACCTGACCACCGAGCCCACCACGCTGGTCCTGGTGCCGCTGGGCTATGCAGACGGCATCCCGCGCAGCGCCTCCGGCGTCCAGGTGGCCATCGAGGGCAAGCGCTACGACGTGGTGGGACGGGTGGCCATGGACCAGTTCGTGGTGGATTTGCGGACCAGCAACGCCCGCGACCTCACCGGCGAGGAAGTGATCATCTTCGGCCCGGGCCCGGATGTTCCCGATGCCCACGACTGGGCGGTCGCCGCCGGCACCATCAACTATGAGATTGTCACCCGGGTGAGCCCGCGCGTCCCGCGCTACTACACCGGGACCGCCGAGGACCAGGACGACGGCGGGGAAGCCGCTCCCGTGGCGGAAGCGGCGGGGCTTACCGCGTCCGCGGCGGAACAGGCCGCCGCAGCCGCCCAAGTCCGCGCCGCCTTGCCCGTGGCGGACGACCGGAACACGGACAGCGCCGGGGACGCCGGCGCGGTGCTGGCATGACCGGCGGCATGACCGGCGGAGCGGGCCAGCCGTGCGCGGCAGGCGTGGCCCCCGAGCAACAGCCCGCGCCGGTGTGGGAACGCGAGTTCCATGTAGGCTCCGCGGCGGAGACGCAGGAGCTTGCGGCCCGGCTGGGCAGGATACTCCGGGCCGGCGACCTGGTGGTGCTCAGCGGCGAGCTTGGCGCGGGGAAAACCACCTTTACCCAGGGCCTGGGGGAGGGGCTCGGCGTCCGGCCGGGCATCATTTCGCCCACCTTCGTCCTGGTACGCAGCCATCCGAGCATGAACGGCGGCCCGGACCTGGTCCACGTGGACGCCTACCGGCTGGAGTCCGAGGGCGAGATCGACGACATCGACCTGGAGAACACCATGGACGAGGCCGTCACGGTGGTGGAGTGGGGCCGCGGCCGGGTGGAGCATCTCTCCGACAGCTGGCTGGACATTTCGCTGGTCCGGCCCAGCGGGGCCGACTTGGTGAACCGCCCGGCCGAAGGCGCCGCGGGCACGCAGGCGAGCACCGACGTCGTACTGGATTTTGAAGAGCCCGACGACGGCGAGCCCCGGCTGATCCGGATGGCGGCCTACGGGCCGCGCTGGGCCGCGTACATCTTCGCCTGAAGCCGCAGCCTGAAGCCGCAGGGCGTTCCGGACGATTTAGCGCAGCGGGAGGCGCCCCTGGTGCATGCGCTCTTCACTGCCCCCGGGCACAGGTCCATAATCGAGGGCGAGAGCAGACCCGCGAGGAGGCCAACCATGGAGACAGCGCTGACCCCGTACCTGGGATTCCGCGACCAGGCGAAAGAGGCCATGACCTTTTATCAGTCGGTGTTCGGCGGCGAACTGACGCTGAATACCTTCGGCGACTTCCACGCCAGCGACGACCCGGCGGAGATCGACAAGATCATGCACGCGCAGTTGGCCACCGAGCGCGGCCTGGTGCTGATGGCCGCGGACACGCCCAACAACATGGACTACACCCCCGGTTCCAGTCACTCGCTCTCGCTCAGCGGAGACAACGAGGCCGAACTGCGCGGCTACTGGGACAAGCTGATCGACGGCGCCGATGTCACCGAACCGCTGCAACAGGCTCCCTGGGGCGACACCTTCGGCATGTGCACCGACAAGTTCGGCGTCCAGTGGATGGTGAATATCGCCGGCCAGCCGCCGTCGTGACCGCTCGGCCCGCCCGCAGACCTGCGGGCGCCGGGGCCGATGGGATGGGCTGCGGTAGACCTCAAGTAAAATTGATGCGTGCTGATCCTCTCCGTTGATACCTCCGCCATCGCCAGCGCCGCGCTGCTGACCGGACAGGGAGAGACCCTGGCCGCCTTCGCCACCGAGGACACCCGCAGCCACGCCGAAGTGCTGGCCCCCGGAATCGGCAAGATCATGACGACGGCAGACGTCACCGGCGCAGACATCGACGCCCTGGTGGTGGGCGTGGGCCCGGGGCCGTTCACGGGCCTGCGCTCCGGCATTGCCACCGCTCGGTCGCTGGCCTTCGCCTGGGGCAAACCGCTGCACGGCGTGATGAGCCTGGATGCCATCGCCGTGGATGCCGCGCTGGACGCGTGGCGCGCCGGCGTGGACGAATTCGTGGTGGCGACCGACGCCCGGCGCAAGGAAGTGTACTGGGCGCGCTACCGCAGCACCGGCGGCACACATGAACTGCTGGACGGCCCGCACGTCGCCGCACCGTCCGAGGTCCCGGACCTGCCGGTTTACGGCATGGGCGCCGGGTTGTACCCGGAGCAGCTGCGCGGCGTCACCGAGTACAGCGGCACCCAGCCGACGGCCGAAGCGCTGGGCCGCACCGCCGTCGTCAAGCTGGAAAAGGGGCTTGACCTGCTGGACACCGCGCCGCTGTACCTGCGCGAATCCGACGCGAAGGTCCCCGGACCGCGGAAGCGCGCACTGTGACCGCCGGCGCGCAGCCCGCGGGCCGGATCAGGGCGATGACCGAGGCCGATATTCCGGCGGTGGACGCCCTGGAGCAGAAACTTTTTCCGGCCGATGCCTGGCCCACCGAAATGTTCTATGAGGAACTGGCGCAGGACACCCGAAGCTACTACGTGGCCGTCGATGCGCTCGGCGGAGTCATCGGCTATGCCGGCCTGATGTGTGTGCGGCCGATCGCCGATGTGCAGACCATTGCCGTGGTGCCCGAGCGCGAGGGGCAGGGGATCGGCAGCAGGCTGCTGACGCTGCTGATCGAGCAGGCCGCAGAACAGCGGGCGGAGGACGTGCTGCTGGAAGTGCGCGCGGACAATCCGCGGGCGCAGCGGCTCTACCGCTGGTTCGGCTTCGAACAGATCCACGTGCGGCCGCGCTACTACCGCGGCGGAACCGACGCGCTGATCATGCGGCTGAAGCTCAAGGACTGGGCCGGCATGCCCGGCCGGGACGCCGCAGCGGCGGGCACCGCAGGCGAGCAACCGAAAACGACGGAGGAGAGCCGATGAACCGCACCCAGCCGCTGGTGGTGGGGATCGAATCCTCCTGCGATGAAACCGGCGTTGGCGTCGTCCGCGGCGACACCCTGCTGGCGAACACCGTTTCCTCCTCGATGGACGAGCACGTTCGCTTCGGCGGGGTGATCCCGGAGATCGCCTCGCGCGCCCATCTGGACGCGTTCATCCCCACGCTGGCGCAGGCGCTGGAGACCGCCGGCGTCACGTTGGACGAGGTGGACGCACTCGCCGTGACGTCGGGGCCCGGGCTGGCCGGCGCGCTGATGGTGGGCGTCTGTGCAGCCAAGGCGCTCTCGCTGGCCACCGGTAAGCCGCTGTACGCGATCAACCATCTGGTGGCCCACGTGGGCGTCGGTGTGCTGGACGGGGGAGTGCTGCCGGAGAATCTGGGTGCGCTGCTGGTGTCCGGCGGCCACACGGAGATCCTGCGGGTGCGCTCCCTGACCGACGACGTGGAACTGCTCGGTTCGACCATCGACGACGCGGCCGGCGAAGCCTACGACAAGGTGGCCCGCATCCTCGGCCTGGGGTATCCCGGCGGTCCGGCCATCGACAAACTGGCCCGTGAGGGAGATCCGAAACGGATCCGCTTCCCGCGCGGGCTAAGCCAGCCCAAGTACATGGGTTCGGCCGAGGCGCCGGGACCGCACCGCTACGACTGGTCTTTCTCCGGCCTGAAGACGGCCGTGGCCCGCTGTGTGGAGCAGTTCGAGGCCGCGGGCGAGCCGCTTCCGGTGGCCGACATCGCGGCGTCCTTCCAGGAGGCGGTGGCCGACGTGATCACCGCCAAGGCCATGCTGGCCTGTACCGAGCACGGCATCAGCAACCTGCTGCTGGGCGGCGGAGTGGCGGCGAACTCGAGGCTGCGCGCACTGACGGAAGAGCGCTGCGCTGCACACGGCATCTCGCTGCGGGTGCCGCCGGTCTCGCTGTGCACCGACAACGGAGCCATGGTCGCCGCGCTTGGCGCCCAGGTGGTGATGGCCGGCGGCCAGCCGTCCGGCATCGAGTTCGCGCCGGATTCCTCCATGCCGGTCACCAGCGTGCACCTGTAACGGGCCCTGCCCGACCCGGGCAAGGTCCCGTTACAGGGGAGCCGCTACTTCTGGAGGTCGGAGAGCAGCTTGGCCACGTCTTCGTTGGTCAGGACCAGCCACGGCGTGCTGTCCGATCCTTGCAGGGCGGCCTCGGGGCTGTCGCCCTGGGTCCACCACTTCGCCTCGAACACGCGGCCTTCGAGTTGGACGCGGTCGTTCTTGAGGTAGATGGCGTCAATCTTCCACTCCGGGAAGGTTCCGGCCGGGGCGGTGACCACAGGCTGCGGAGTCTCGCCCGGAAGGACCGGCCCGATCAGTGTCCATGGGGTCACTTCTGCCGTCGCGGTGGGATCGTCGGGGATATCGCCGCGCGTCCACCACTTGGCCTTGTAAACATTGCGGTGCCAGACAACGCGCTCGTCTGCCACGTACGAGGCCTCGCTGTTCCAGATCGGGTAGGGGCTGGTCGCCGGGTCGTCCACGATCTCGGGAGCGGACGCGGCGGGCGTGTCCTCCGGCGCAGCGGCGGAGGCAGTGGGATCCGGTTCACTAACGGCCCGGGGCAGGCCGCCCAGGTTCTGGCCCAGCACGGCAGCGTAGCTGCTCTCGTGCTGCTCCACGCCGCTGCAGTTGTCGGAAACCTTGGTCACGTCCCCATAGTTGGCACTGCAGGTGGCGTCGCGGTTCAGGGACCACATGGACATCCGGCCGATACCGACCTCCGAGGCGAAGGCGTTCAGGCCGGTGGCATCATCCAGGCTGAAGATCTCGCCCGGCACATCGTTTTGGCCGATCATCGGGGTCAGGCCAATCTTGCTCCAGACCGTCCGTTCGCCCGATTCCAGTCCGGCCTCACGGTAGGCTGCCTGGAGTTGGACGTGTGCCGACCGCGCTGCCTGGATGGAGGCATCGAGCATGCTTTGGTCCGGCTGCCGGCTCTGGCCGTAGTCCATGGTCATCAAGTTGACCCCGGCCAGCGGCACTTTGGCGGCGAGCATTTGCTCAACCGTGCGGATGCCCTCGTCGGTCAGGCCATGCGGGGCAACCGGCAGCGTCAGCCAAATATCCAGGTCCTTGCCGGCTGCATCCCGCTCGGCGGCCAGTTGGGCCATGACCGTGGCGCGGCGTTCGCCGGCCGCGGTATCTGCGAGGTTGTCGCCTTCGATGTCCAGATCAAGCATGTCCACGTTGTAGCGATCCAGCACCTGGCTGTACGCCCGCTTCAGTGCGGCCGGGTCGGTGCAGCTGGTGGCGAGTTCCTTGTTCAGCAGGCCACCGAAGGAAATGCCGATGTGTCCGCCGGTATCCGCCAACCGGGCAACCCTCCGGTCCAGGTCCATGGTGGCTTGGGCTTCGTCGAATCCGTAGAAGCCTCCCCAGGACGGTGTGCAGGACGCTTCGGGGTCGGCCACAATGAAGGAGAGGATGACGCTGCGCTCGGCATCGCTGGAAGGATTCTCAAAGCTGTAGAACGGCGTAGCTGTGGCGTCCACGTAGCTGGCAAACCAGGAGGCTTTGCCCGCGGCGGCGCGGGCATCGGTGAACTGGCCCCAGCCGACCCCTGCGGCTGCCACGATGGCGGCGGTTGCGGTGATCAGCACACCGAGCCGCAGCCAGGACAGGCGGCGGCCCGGAAATCTCTTCGACATTGTTCTCCCCAACTACTGATTCCGCACTCTGGAATCCATGTCAGTACGGTAACAGGTAGTCACTACGGGGCGACACGCCAGAAATAGTGTTGTTAATCACGTTTAAACGTTGTAACGTTGCGCGCCGCGGGCCTCTAGACTATGGAAACACCGGTGTTCGTTCCGCCGGTCAAGGATCCACCAGGGCAGAGCACCACGGCTCTGCCCTGTTTCGTCCTGTTTGTTGGGGGTTTTCATGCTAGACACCATGCCTGTCGCTCACCCGGAGCCGATCGCTCCCGTCGCGGACCCCGCGCCGCGGCGCCGCCAGTGGGGTGCCGAAAAGCGGTCGGAGCCGATGTCCATCGTGCACCCGAAGCCGACCGGGCGGAAGATCGTGCTGGGACGGCTGGGCATTATCACCACAGTCACGGCGTGGATCGTCTACGTGGTCACCACCATCCTGCGCCAGTTCGCCAACAACCCGGGTGCCGGCTTCAGGTTTCAGCTGGAGGCTGCCTCCTACCTGACGGTGGTTACGTTCCTGACGTTTTCCGCCTTGATGTACCTGCTGGCACGGCAAGGTGCCTTGTACCGGTTCCGCGACCACCAGCGCGTGCCGCGCGGCGAGTTGGACCGCCACTTTGCCCGCTACGACGACGGGGTGACCGTCCTGGTGCCGTCGTACGCCGAAGAGCCGGAGATCGTCCGTGCCACGCTCTGGTCCGCGGCGCTGCAGGAATTCCCCGACCTGCGCGTGGTGCTGCTGCTGGACGACCCGCCCTTCCCCACCGATCCCGCCGTCATCCAACGGCTGGAGCGCACTCGTGCCCTGCAAACCGAGATCAGCGACAGGCTGGCGGAGCCGGCCGGACGTGCCCGCGCCGCCCTGACCGCGTTCCGCAATGGCGACCACGCGCCGTCGTCCGATCTGAAGCGACTGATCAGCGAATACCAGGCCGCTGCCGTCTGGCTGGAGGAGTTCGCCGAGGCGGAGCGCATCGAGGACCATGTGGACGAGTTCTTCGTGGACCTGGTGGTGATGGGGCTGGCCCGCGAACTCCGGCTGGTGCTGCTGGCGCTGGAGGCTGCCGCCGCCCAATCGGCGGAGCTGGCCCCCGAACGGATCGAGGAGCTGCACCTGCGCCTGGTGCGGACGTTCAGCGTGAAGACCGAAACATTCGAGCGGAAGCGCTACGCGAACCTCTCGCACGAGGCCAACAAGGCGATGAACCTGAACTCGTACATCTCCCTGATGGGCCAGCGCTGGGCGGTGGAGGACGCCGCCGGCGACACCGTCCTGAGGCAGGTGCCGGAGGGCGAGGATGCGGACCTCGACATCCCGGACACCCGCTATCTGCTGACGCTGGACGCCGACTCCCAGTTGCTGCGCGATTACTGCCTGCGGCTGGTTTACTTCCTCGAGTCCCCGGGCAATGAACGCGTTGCGGTCACCCAGACGCCCTACTCCGCCTTCCGCGGGGCTCCCACGCGCATTGAGCGGGTAGCCGGCGCGACCACCGACATCCAGCACATCCTGCATCAGGGCATGACCTACTACGGGGCCACCTTCTGGGTAGGCGCCAATGCAGTGATCCGCAAGGAGGCGCTGGAAGACATCGTCGAGGTGGAGACGGTAGGCGGATTCGAGATCCGCACCTATATCCAGGACCGGACGGTCATCGAAGATACCGAGTCCAGCATCGACTTGGGCGCACACGGCTGGAAGCTGGCCAACTACCCGGAGCGGCTGAGCTACAGCGCCACCCCGCCCGACTTCGGCTCGCTGGTGGTGCAGCGGCGGCGGTGGGCCAACGGCGGCTTGCTGATCCTGCCCAAGCTGTGGTCGCAACTGGTTGAGCGGCGCCACCGGCACGAGCGGATCCTGGTCCGCGAAGTGTTCATGAAGGTGAACTACATGGCCTCGATCGCCTGGGCCAGTTTTGGCCTGGTCTTCCTGCTGGCCTACCCATATGACAGCCGGCTGCTGAGCCCGGTGGTGTTCGTCGCGGCCTTGCCCTACTTCCTGGCCATGGGCAGCGACCTGCGCGACTGCGGCCACCGGTTCAGCGACATCTTCCGCATCTACGGATTCAACTTGGTGATGCTGCCGGTGAACCTGGCCGGCGTCTTCAAATCGATGCAGCAGGCGTTGACCGGCGAGAAGATTCCGTTCGTGCGTACGCCGAAGGTCAAGGACCGCACGGCGGCGCCGGCCCTGTACGTGTTGATCCCGTACCTGATGGTGGCGTTCTCTGTGCTGACGCTCTACCGGGACGTCATGGCCGGCAATTGGGGCAATGCGGCCTTCGCCGCACTTAACGCCAGCCTGGCCACCTACGCGATCCACTCCTACATTGGGATCAAGAACTCGCTGGTGGACATCGCGCTGGGGACCATCAGTTGGCTCTACGTGGAGCCGAAGAAGTCGAAGCCTGCCGAACCGGCGGTGATTCCCAAGACTGCCGAGGAAGTCGACTTCAGTTCCATCCTCTACCACGGTGACCGGCGGCTGAACCGCGACCTGCGCGGCAGCCACGACCGTCGGCGCCGGGCCAGCGGGCTGTAAGCTAACCGGTCAGTTGGCCCCGCGAAGCTGACGAACCGCATCGAGCACGACGGCGCGCAGGTCGCCGTCGTGTTCGGCGGCCACCTGTCGCTGGCGCTGGTAGCCTGCACCGGCATCGATGATCTTCTCCACGTCTGCCAGTTCGTTGCTGCAGCCAAGCTTGCGGGCCACCGGTTCCAACCGGTTCAGCACGTGCTCGCGCAAATGTTCGGTGACCAGCATTTCCTTGCCGGCGGCGTTAAGGATGATGATGGCGTCCATGCCGTAGCGGGCAGCGCGCCATTTGTTCTCCTGCACGTGCCAAGGGGGCATCGTGGGGATGGCCCAGCCGTTGTCCAGTGCGGTGGAGAACTCGTCCACCAGGCACTGGGTGAGTGCGGCGATGGCACCGACATCCTGCAGCGTCGACAGGCCGTCGCAGACCCGCATTTCGATGGTTCCCAGCGCGGGAACCGGCCGGATGTCCCAGCGGATCTCGCTGATCGTGTCGATCACACCGGTGGTGAACATGTCCTGCACATAGTCTTCGTACAGCGCCCAGCTGGGGAACTGGAACGGCAGGCCGGCGGTGGGCAGTTGCTGGAACATCAGCGCGCGCTGCGAGGCGTATCCGGTGTCCTCTCCGGCCCAGAACGGGGATGAGGCGGAGAGGGCCTGGAAGTGCGGGAAATAGTTGAGCAGTCCGTCCAGCACCGGCAGCGCCTTGTCCCGGTGGTCCAGGCCAACGTGCACGTGCACGCCGTAAATCACCATCTGCTGGCCCCACCATTGGGTGCGGTCGATCAGCTTGGCATAGCGCGCCTTGTCCGTCACCGGCTGCGACCGCGGGGCGGCAAACGGATGGCTGCCGGCGCAGAAGAGTTCCACGCCCATCGGGTCGGTCACGTCGCGGACCGCTGTCATCGCGCTGCTCAGGTCGGCCTTGGCCTCGCCGACGGTATTGCAGACGCCGGTGACGAGCTCAACCGTGTTCAGCAGCAGCTCCTGCTTCACGTGCGGGTGCTCGTCGTCGTCTTTCAGCTCAGGATGGCCGGCGCGGACAGCGTCCAGCACCCGTTCGGCCACGGAGACCAGCTCGCCGGTTTGTGCGTCCACTAAGGCCAGCTCCCACTCGACCCCCAAAGAAGATTGGGCGGACTGGGCGAAATCGATGTTCAAACGCTGCTCCGTATCTGGCGGTACCGGCTGCCGCCGGAGATGCACGTCTCGCGCAGAACGGGCGGCGACACTGATTTGATTCTAGTGCGTCAGGGCCTGGCCGTGCGCTCACGGCTGCGGCCGCCGGCGGACGGAAGGGGCTCGACGACGATCGCCACCCGGTCCTCGCCCATCCGGGTCAGCACCAGCGTGGCCTTGTTTGGTCCCTTGCCGGAACCGGTCAACAGGGCTTTGCGCAACTCGTCCGGGGTGACCGAGGTGCCGCGCTTTTTGATCTCCAGCGTGCCGATGTGGTTGGCCTTCACCCACGCCTTGAGCTTCTTGACGTTGTAGGGCTTGACCTCCAGCACCTTATACGCGCGGGCAAACGGGGTTTCCTGCAGCTGCGGAGCGCAGATGTAGGCGATGTGCTCATCGAGCAGGTGTCCAGCCAGGCCGCGGGCAAGGTCGGCGACCAGCCCCGCGCGGATTACTGCGCCGTCGGGCTCATAGAGGTAGCCCTCGGCCGGGCCGGTCTGTACGTCCTGGTGCGCCGGGTCGAAGCTGATGGCACTGGTCAGTTCGGCGGTGCCGCCGGCACCAACCACCAGGGCGGCACGCCGCACGTCCGGTCGGGCCAGCGTGTTGAACCACAGCGCAGCCTCGATGACGTCCCCGTTGACGGAAACCCATTGCACCTCGCAGTTCTCCGGCAGCGCATCGTGGGGGATTCCCGGACCCATCTTGACGCCCACCGGCAGGCCCCGGTCGGCAAGTTCTTCCACAAAGGACAGCGGGGGCGAGAACGCCTCCGGATCGAAGATCCGCGTGGTGCCCGAGGTTGTTGTGGTCCGCCGCGCCGGATCCAGCCACACGCCGTCGATCCCGGTCAGGTCCACGTCTTCGGCTTCGGCGTTGACTACCGTAGCATCCGGCCAGGGCATCAGGTTGATGGTGGCCACCGCGGCGGTGGTCTCGTCACGTTCGACGGCGGTGACCCTGCGGTCTAGGGTGGCCAGAGCCATGGAGTCCGCGCCGATTCCGCAGCCGAGGTCCGCAACGTGTTCCACCCCGGCAGCCTGGAACCGCTGCGCGTGCAGGGCCGCGATGTTCAGCCGGGTGGCCTGTTCCAGCCCGGCCTGCGTGAAGAGCATCTTCTCCGCGAACGGGCCGAATTTCGCCTCGGCCTTGGCCCGCAGGCGCGATTGCGTCATCGCTGCGGCGACGAGTTCGGGGGAATGGCCGGCCTTGCGCAGTTCGGTTCCGGTGTGCAGGCTCTCGGCCTCGGAGTACGGGCCGAGCGAGTTCAGCAGTTCCCAGCCTTCCGGAGTCAGAATCGGGGCGATGCTCTCGGCGTGGGTCTCGGGTGCCATGGTTTCAAGCCTAGTGCAGCCGATTCGGGCCGGTGCACGGTCCCTGTCCGTGCCGGTGGCAGGCCATGGGTAGTTCTCCCCATGGCCGGAGGAGCGGGGCATCCGTAGGATCGAAGGAAGCTTACTGTGAAGGAGGCCCGGATTATGTCAACACCCTGTGACTGGAGCGACATCGATACGGATGCTTGCCAGGCGGAAATCGAAGCGGAATTGGGCGAGTTGATCGCGGCCAGCAACCGCGTCCACCGCGGATGGCAGGCCCTGTGGGAAGAGGTCGCCGTCCCCGCGCCGGCGTGGCGGAAGGACATGCGGCGCCTGGCCTGAGGTTCCCGTCGTTCGCGACCGGACCGAGCCGGGGCGCGCCGAAACGCTGGTTCTGGACAGCCGCCGGCCTTAGCATGGGCGCATGATCGAATCGGCGGCAACTTTCCTGTCCGCGGGACGCTACTTCCGTGAAGTCCTGGCCAACGTGCCGCCTACCGCGTGGAACGCGCCCGGACTGGATGATTGGACCGTCAGGACCCTGGCCGGACACACCAACCGCGCCCTGTCCACGGTGCTGACGTACTTGGGGCGTCCAGCCGAAAAGGTGCAGGTGGAGTCTGCCGCCGACTACTACTTGGCCACCGGTCTGGCGAATGACCCACGGGTCACCGAGCGGGCCATAGCGGCCGGCAAGGAGTTGGGGGCGCATCCGGTGGATATGGTGGACCGGCTGCTGGCCCAGTTGGAGAACACGCTGCCGCTGGCAGAAGACCGGATCATCGAAACGGCCGCCGGCGGGATGCGCTTCCGCGACTACCTGCCGACCCGGATCTTCGAACTGGCCGTGCACACCTTGGACCTTTCCCGTGCGTGCGGGCTGGTGGCCGAACTGCCCAAGGACGTGGAACTGGAAGCCGGCCGGCTGGCCATTCAAATCGCCTCCGAACGTGGGGACGGCGCACTGGTCCTGCTGGCGTTGACAGGCCGGACCATCCTGCCGGGGGATTTTTCCGTGGTGTAGTCTTGCCCAGCTAGGGCCGGTTGCGGATGCCGACGGCGGAGACCACACCGCCGGCGAAGAGCAGCAGCGCAGCGGCCAGAGCAGCGCGGCGGAACCCTGCATAGTCCAGCATGCCGCCGGTAATGGTGCCGGCGGCGGCGATGGCCACCAGCCCGGCAATGCGGGCCACCGCGTTGTTCACCGCGGAGGCGATCCCGCTGCGTTCCGCCGCTACCGCGCCGAGCACCGCGGCGGTCAGCGGGGAGACGGTGACCGCTAGGCCCAGGCCCGCCAGCAGCACGCCCGGCAGGATTTGCTGCCAGAAGTCCAGCGGCTCGTGCGCGGACATCATGAGCAGGAACCCGGTCCCGGCCAGCGGCGGGCCCGCGGACATGAACAGGCGCGGCCCGTAGCGGCCCGAGAGCCGGCCAAACCAGGCGGCAAGGGCGAGTGAGAGAACGCTCATTGGCAAGGTCGCCAGGCCGGCGGCGGCAGCGTTGAAGCCGGCGGCCTGTTGCAGAAAGACCGGCAGCGCGAACAGGCCCAGGGCCAGTCCGGCATAGACCCCCGCGGTGGCGATGTTACCGACGCCGAAGTTACGAACGCCGAATATCTGCAGCGGCATCATCGGGTAGCGCGTTCGGTGTTCCCACCACACAAACAGCCCCAGACTTATCAGCCCGGCTACCAGCGGGACCAGAACGCGTGGGTCTGCCCAGCCGAGCCGTTGCTGCTCGATCAGCGCGAACACCGATCCGGCGAGTCCGCCGGCGGCGAGGCACGCGCCCGGGACATCGATCGGTGCCCTCGGCTCGGGCCGTGGCGGATCTGCCAGCCGGGCCATCAGCCAGAAGGTGGCGGCGATGGGCAGTACGTTCACGGCAAAGACCGCCCGCCAGCCCACCGAGTCCACGAGCAGGCCACCGAAAATCGGGCCGATGATGTAGGCCGTGCCGGTCCAGCCGGTCCAGACGCCGATCGCCCTGTGCTGCTCTCTGCCCGCGAAGGTCATGGTGATCAAGGCCAGCGAAGCGGGCACCAGCAGCGCCGCGCCGGCGCCTTGCACGATCCGCGCGGCCACGAGGCCGGCTGCCGTCGGCGCCGCCGCGCAAGTCACGGAAGCCATCCCAAAGACCATCAGCCCCAGCCGCAGGATCCGGATCCTGCCAAACACGTCGGACAGGGCACCTGCGACCAGGATCAGCGCGCCCAGGGACAGCAGATAGCCGCCCACCACCCATTGCTGGACGGCCAGGCCTCCGCCGAGGTCCCGGCCAATGGCCGGCAGCGCCACGTTGACGACGGAGGCGTCGAGGAAGGCAACGAAGGAGGCCAGAATAGCAATCAGGAGAATTCTGGTTTCCCCGGGAGTTCTCCACACAGTTGCAGGCCGAGGGCGTTCCGAGCGGGCCGGCGGGCCGGGCAGAACCATGAACCGGAATATTACCGCGTCCGGATGCTGCTTTCACGGACGGACAGTCACCGGGACCGTCTGCACGGCATTGTTGCCCATGCCCAGATAGTTCCATTCCGGCTCCAACGGCTGGACCTGCCCGAGGGCATCCATCGCCCCGCACATCAGCTGATGCCCGCCGGGTTGCGCCTGCCAGCGGAAAGTCCAGCCGCGCCAGGCATATTCGCCGTCCGCCGGGTCCAGCTGTGCTTCGGACCACACCCCGTCGATGGCGACCTTGACCTGCTGGATGGGCGCCCTCCCGGACCAGGCCCTGCCGCGCAATAGGACCGGGCCGGCATCCACTAGCCGGTTTCGAGTGATGAAGTCCGGGATGCCCGGCGGGACCATCAGTGCACGGACCTTGATCCGGGTTACCGGCTCGCCGGGATCGGCTTCGCTGCGGTTGTAGCGGTAGGAGGACATCTGCTGGAATCCCGTAAACGGGACAGCCGTTGCCTCGATGTCGGTCAGCCACTTCACGCTGGCCATCCCGTACCACCCGGGCACCAGCAGCCGCACCGGGAACCCATGTTGCGGCGGCAGGGGAACGCCGTTCATGGCGTAGGCCAGCAACACGTCCGGGGACATCGCCTCGGAGATTTTCAGGCTCCGGGGCGTAATTTTGCTCTTCGCCGCCCTGCACGCCCCGGTCCGCACCGGTGAAGACGATATCCACCGCCTTCGGTTCCACTCCGGCTTCGGCGAGCAGCGGAGCCAGCGGCGTCCCGGTCCAATCGGCGGTGCCGATCCCGCCGTGGGTCCACGGTTGGCTCACCGGACGGGGTGTGAGCAGGCTCCGGCCGTTGCCTGCGCATTCCAAAGTGACGGCCAGCGTGCGCTGTTCGCGGGCCTGAAGTTGGGCCAAGCTGAACTCCAGCGGCCGGCGCACCGCGCCGCCGATCCGCACCCGCCAGGCTCCGGCGTCGATCAGGGGGACATCGAAATGAATGAGCAAATAGTGCATGCCTGCCGGGGTGCGGCCGGCGCTGAGCATCTCCAGCGGCATCACATGGTTGCGGGAGGCCAGTTGCAGTTCCTCCGCCGTCAGCTGTACATCGGGCGCGGCCCCCGGCTGCTTTGCCGGTTTGGGTAGTGTCTTCATAGGTCCAGTGTCGAGAGCCACACGGACGGTGTCAGGAACCTGGGTTCCAGATGGCCAGCTCGGCCAGCCTCCCCGGCTCAACAATCACTATCCGGTCCCGCTCGGTACGGACCACACCGGCTTCGCGCAGTTCGCGCAGAATGCGCACCACCACCTCGCGGACCGAACCCACTGCCTGTGCCAGTTCTTGCTGCGTGGTACGCACGGCCAGCTCGGATCCGGCATCTGCCATCGGAGCAGGCATGCCCAGTCGGCCGGCGTCGGCCCCGGCGGCCAAGTCCAACAGGTGCCGGGCCACCCGCTGCCGCACCGAGGTAAACGCGCTGCCGGGGATCTCGGCCATGAAACCGAGCACGCGCTCGCTGAGTTCGCGGAGGAATACGTGGGCCACCTGCAGTTCGCGCGCCGCGGCGCCACGTACGTGCACGGGGGAGAGACGCACCAGTTCGGTGTCGGTCAGGGCCACGGCGCTCACCGGCAGGGCGAAGTCCGGTGAGAACAGGGAAACCACTCCCATCAGCGACCCGCGGCGGCAATAGCGCACCGTGATGGTGCGTCCATCGGGGGCGGTGGCATAAAACTTCAGCAGCCCGGAGACCATCAGCTCCAAGTGGGGGTAGGGATCGCCTTCGCGGTGGGTGAGGGTGCCGGCCGGCACCCGGACCCGGGTGCTGCCGGTGAAGAGGTCGCCTAGCAGTGGCTCGGGCAGGCTGCTCAGTTGCGACGCGGCAATTGCCTGCTGTGACGGGACGTCCGCGGTCCACGCAGGATTTTGTCCCATGTCCGCCTCCGTCGATACCCGCGGCCGGACCTGCGGCGGGTCCTGGTTCCATGCTAGCGGGGCGGGGCACTGTTCTGACCGATGCCGCTGTGCCACTCTGGAAAGTGTCCGCCCGCGTAGCGAAGGAGACCACCATGGACAGCGCCGGGTTTACCCCCAACCATGCTTTCAGCGGCTTCAGCGTCAATGACACCGCCGCCGCCAAACAGTTCTATGGCGGAACCTTGGGCCTCAAAGTAGCCGATGGCCCGATGGGCATCCTCGAGCTCCATCTCCCCGGCGGCGGCCGGATGATCATGTACCCGAAGCCGGACCACGAACCGGCCACGTTCACCGTCCTGAATTTCGCCGTCGACGACGTCGAAGCCGCGGTGGATCAACTCAACGGCCGTGGCGTGCAGACCAAGATCTACAACGATCCCGAGCTGCCCACCGATGACAAGGGCATCATGCGCGGCAACGGTCCGGACATCGCGTGGTTCAAGGACCCCGCCGGCAACATACTCTCGGTCCTCAAGGAATGACGGTGCGGCGCATGCTCGTGCCCGCCGGTCAGCACGCTGCCCGTGAACGCCCTGCCGGAAACCGCGCGCCCGTGAACTTGGCCCTTGCGCCGCTCAGGCGAAGTAGACGCCGATCCGGTTTCCTTCGATTTCCTCTATCCGGATGTCGATTTCGTAGACATCGCGCAACACCTCTGCCTGCATGATCTGCGCCGGCGGCCCCTGATGGACCAGCCGGCCGGAGCGCATGGCGATGATGCTGTCGGAGTAGCAGGAGGCGAAGTTGATGTCGTGGATGACCAGCACCACGGTCTTGCCCAGCTCGTCGGTGAGCCGGCGCAGCAGCCGCATCATCTCCACCGCGTGCTTCATGTCCAGGTTGTTCAGCGGCTCGTCCAGCAGCAGGTAGTCGGTGTCCTGCGCCAGGACCATGGCGATGAAAGCGCGCTGGCGCTGGCCGCCGGAGAGCTCGTCCACGAACTTGTCCGCCATGGAGGTCAGGTCCAGGTACTCCAGGGCCTGTTCGATGTGGGCTTTGTCGCTGACGGTCGGCCGGCCGTTGTTGTGCGGGAAACGGCCGAAACCCACCAGGTCCCGGACGGTCAGGCGGACCGTCAGCTGGTTGTCCTGGCGCAGGATGGCCATCTTGCGGGCCAGTTCCTTGCCCGCGGTCTTGCTGACGTCCAGGCCGTCGATGGTGACGGCCCCAGCATCCATCGGCAACAGCCGGGAGACCATGGACAGCAGCGTGGACTTGCCGGCGCCGTTGGGCCCGATGATCGACGTGATGCCGCCGTCCTTGATGTAGCAGCTGACATCGTCCACCACCGTCTGCGTGCCGTAGGTCTTGGAGACGCCCGAGACGTGGATCATTTGACGGAGCCTTTCAACAGCAGGGCGATAAACAGGAGGCCGCCCGCAAATTCAATGACAATGCTCAGCGCGGTGTCGAAGCTGAATACCTGCTCGAGCACCAGTTGACCGCCGACCAGCGCAATGGCGCCCAACAGCACGGCGATGGGCAGCACATAAGTGTGGCGGAAATGCGAGCACAGCAGGTAGGCCAGGCTGGCCACCAGCAGGCCGAAGAAGGTGATGGGACCCACCAGTGCGGTGGAGACGGCCACCAAAACGGCGCAGACCATCAGCACCTTGGTGACGGCGCGCCGGTGGTTCACGCCCAGGTTCAGCGCGGTATCCCGTCCCAGTGCCAGCACGTCCAGCTCGCGGCGCATCCGCCAGACGGGGATGCTGGCGGCAGCAACGGCCACTGCCGAGACGGCAAGCAACAGACCGTCCACGTTGTTGAAGCTGGCAAAGAACAGGTCCTGCAGGATGATGAATTCGCTCGGGTCGATCAGCCGCTGCAGCAGCGAGGAGATGCCGCGGAACATCGTGCCGAAAACGATGCCCACCAGCAGCATCAGGTGCAGGCTCTTGCCGCCGCCGGTGAACAGCCAGCGGTACAGCAGGAAGGAGAACGCCACCATCATCAGTACTTCGATCACGAAGCGGGCCGGTGCGCCCATGCTCAGCAGCGCCTGGCCGCCGATGGCAAACGTCAGCCCGGTCTGGATCAGCATGTACAGGGCGTCGAAACCCATGATCGACGGCGTCAGGATGCGGTTGGCGGTCACCGTCTGGAACAACACGGTGGACACACCCACGGCGTACGCCACCAACAGCATCGACCCGATCTTGATGGCCCGCCGGGGAAGGATGTAGCCGAGGTTGCCGCGCAGGTCGACGGTCATGAAAACGGCGACCAGGACGGCGGTGAGCAGGCCCAGCAGGATGATCCACGTCCGCGGCCGGACGGTCTTGACCGTGCGGCGCTTGTGCTGCGTCAGTGCGGCGGGCAGAACCGTGTCAGCCATTCTTGCGGGTCCTCAGCAGCAGGTACAGGAAAATGGCGCTGCCTACGGCGGAGACAATCACGCCCACGGGAATCTCGTAGGGGAACCGAATGGTGCGGCCGATGATGTCGCACAGCAGCACGAAGCCGGCGCCGAACACCGCCACCCACGGGACCGCGCGGCGGACGCTGTCGCCAAACACCAGCGACACCAGGTTGGGCACCACCAGGCCCAGGAACGGAATGGCGCCGATGTTGACCACCACCACGGCGCTGATCAGCGAGACGATGACCAGTCCCAGCGTCATCACCCGCCCGTAGTGCAGGCCCAGGTTGGTGGAGAATTCCTGGCCCATGCCCGCCATGGTGAACCGGTCCGCGCACAGATATCCGACCACGGCCAGGACCGCAACAATCCAGAGCAGTTCGTAGCGGCCGCGCAGCACGCCGGAAAAGTCGCCGATCATCCAGCTGTTCAGTGTCTGCAGCAGGTCGTACCGGTAGGCAAAGAAGGTGGTCACGGCCGCGATCACGCCGCCCAGCATGATGCCCACCAGCGGCACGATCAGCGTGTTGCGCAGCGGGATCCGGCGCAATACCAGCAGGAACAGCCCGGTTCCGGCCGCCGCGAACACGGTGGCCACGGACATCTTGGCCAGCAGGGATGCGCCGGGGATCGCCACGGTGACCACCAGGATGCCCAGCGAAGCGGACTCCACGGTTCCCACGGAGGACGGCTCCACAAATTTGTTCCGGGCCATCAGCTGCATGATCAGCCCGGCAATGCCCAGTGCCGCACCGGCCAGGATCACGGACAGGGTCCTCGGCAGCCGGCTGATCCAGAAGATGTCCCAGGCGGTCTGGTCGCCGGACAGCAGCGCCGGCAGGGTGACATCGCTGACCCCCACGAACATGCTGACACAGGCCAAAATAACGACGGCGGTGCCCGCCCAGGCGAGCTGCGCACCGGATCCCCGGGGACGCGAACGCCGGGCCGCGGCTGCAACCGGTGCCGGAGCTGGTGTGGAAATCGTGGAGGAGGCCATAGATCGGACCACCGCGCAGGCCGCCGGCTTCAGAGCCGGCGGCCATACGGGTGCTACTTCGTAACGGCTGCCTGGACGGCGCTGATCATCGCATCCGTGTTGTTCAGGCCGTAGCCCACCAGGTACCAGGAAGCGGAATCCAGATAGGTAATGCTGTCGTTCTTTGCCGCCTTGGTGCCGTTGACCAGGTCGTTATCCAGAACAGCGGTGGCTGCCTCACCGGATTCGCCGACGGCCGAGTCTCGATCGATCACGAACAGGTGGTACGGGTTGGTTTCCGCGATGAATTCGTGCGAGATCGCCTCACCGTGCGGTCCCTCGGACTTCACCTCGGCAGCGGGCTGCACGCCCAGCACGTCATGGACGATGCCGAAGCGGGATCCGGCGCCGTAGGCGGTCATTTCGCCGCCGCTGGTCATCAGCACCAGGCCGGTGCCGGCGTCGGCAGCCGCGGCCTTGGTGTCCGCAATCTTGGTGTCGAGGGCGGCAAGCTTCTCGTCGACTTCGGTTTCCTTGCCGAAGATCTCGCCCAGAGTCGTTGAGACTTCCTTGAAGCTCTCGACCGGCGCCGCGGTATCGACGCTCAGGTCGATGGTCGGGGCGATCTTGCTCAGCTCGTCGTACGCCTCGGCAGTCCGGCCGGAGATGATGATCAGATCCGGAGCGCCCTCGCTGATCGCCTCGAAGTCTGGTTCCTTCATGGAGCCGATCTTGGTGTAGCTGTCTTCGCCATACTGCGCCAGGGACTCGGGGAACACGGCCTGCGGAACGCCGTCGACCTCGACGCCCAGGGCGGTGAGGCTGTCCAGCACGCCCAGGTCGAAGGTGTAGACGGTCTCCGGGTTCACCGGCACATCCGTGGTTCCCGAGGCATGCTCAACGCTGATCGTCTCTGCATCGGCGCCTGCTGCGGCATTGGTCTGCTGACCGCAAGCGCTCATAGCGAGCATGGAAACGGCTGCGGTCACGACCAGCAGGCCGGACTTCAGGGACTTTTTCACTGACACTCCATCATTCGTCAAATGTCGGGCCCCGAGGGAGGAGTCCGGCATTAGGCAACATAAACGTTTGCTATTTGCGCGTACTGTGAAAACTATCGGGTTAGGTAAGCCTTACGCAACTTGGGCCGCGGCCCGAAATGCCACCTCGCGTCATAAGAGGACGTGCAGGTAGCTGGGATCCATCTCCTGCTGGCACTCGCCTTGACCGAGTGCTAATCGGTCTCATAGAGTCGCAGTTAGCACTCTCCCCGTGTGGGTGCTAATACAAGGAACCGCCTGCCGGCACCGCGACGACGGCAGACATCTCCTTGGCCAAACCTATTCGTAGCTTATGAAAAGGAGAGAGCCGAGTGTCGGTCTCGATTAAGCCTCTTGAGGATCGTATTGTTGTCCAGCCGCTCGAAGCAGAGCAGACCACGGCCTCCGGCCTGGTTATCCCGGACACCGCCAAGGAAAAGCCGCAGGAAGGCAAAGTTGTCGCGATCGGCCCCGGCCGCGTCGATGACAATGGCAACCGGGTTCCCGTTGACGTAGCCGAGGGTGACGTAGTCATCTACTCGAAGTACGGCGGAACCGAGGTCAAGGTCGGCGGCGAAGAGTACCTGGTGCTCTCTGCCCGCGACGTGCTGGCCATCGTCACCAAGTAAGGCCCATCAGCTGAGTCCGGCGGCTCGGGCGCGCGCAGTCGACGCCCGCAGCCGGAACCACGGACAACCGAAATGCCCCGGCTGCCGCTGTATTGCAGCGCAACCGGGGCATTTCGCGTGAAAGGAACAAATTCATGGCAAAGCAGTTGGAGTTCAACGACGCGGCCCGCAAGGCGCTGGAAGCCGGCGTCGACAAGCTCGCCAATACCGTCAAGGTCACCCTCGGCCCCCGCGGCCGCAATGTGGTCCTGGACAAGAAGTGGGGCGCCCCCACGATCACCAATGACGGCGTGACCATCGCCCGCGAGGTGGAGCTGGACGATCCGTACGAGAACCTTGGCGCGCAGTTGGCCAAGGAAGTCGCCACCAAGACGAACGATGTGGCCGGCGACGGCACCACCACCGCCACTGTGCTGGCCCAGGCCCTGGTCAAGGAGGGCCTGCGCAACGTGGCCGCCGGCGCCGCACCGGGAGCGCTCAAGCACGGCATTGAGGTAGCGGTCGAGGCCGTTTCCGCACGCCTGCTGGAGAACGCCCGCGAGGTCGAGGACAAGGTGGCCGAGGTGGCCACCATCTCCGCCCAGAGCCCCGAGGTCGGCCAGCTGTTGGCCGAAGCCTTCGACAAGGTGGGCAAGGACGGCGTCATCACCATCGAAGAAGCCTCCAGCATGGACACCGAACTGGTGCTCACTGAAGGAATGCAGTTCGACAAGGGCCTGCTGTCTCAGTATTTCGTCACCGATCAGGAGCGCCAGGAGGCCGTCCTCGAGGATGCGCTGATCCTGATCTCCCAAGGCAAGATCTCCACGGTGCAGGAATTCCTGCCCCTGTTGGAGAAGGTGCTGCAGGCGAACAAGCCGCTGTTCATCATCGCCGAAGACATCGACGGCGAAGCCCTGTCCACCCTGGTTGTCAATAAGATCCGCGGCACGCTCAACGTGGCCGCCGTGAAGGCACCTGGCTTCGGCGACCGCCGCAAGGCCATGCTGCAGGACATCGCGGTGCTCACCGGCGCCCAGGTGGTGTCCGCGGACCTCGGTCTGAAGCTGGACCAGGTTGGCCTCGAGGTGCTGGGTACCGCCCGCCGGATCACCGTCACCAAGGACAACACCACCATTGTGGACGGTGCCGGTTCGGAGGCCGATGTGGCGGACCGCGTGGCCCAGTTGCAGGCAGAGGTGCTGCGCACCGATTCCGATTGGGACCGCGAGAAGCTGCAGGAACGCCTGGCCAAGCTGGCCGGTGGCATCGGCGTGATCAAGGTCGGCGCTGCCACCGAGGTCGAGATGAAGGAGAAGAAGCACCGGATCGAGGACGCAGTGTCCTCCACCCGCGCTGCTCTGGAAGAAGGCATCGTTGCCGGCGGCGGTTCCGCACTGGTCCACGCTGCCCAGGCTCTAGATACCGACCCGAATGTACTGGCCCTTGAGGGCGATGCAGCCACCGCCGTCGGACTCGTCCGCCGCGCGCTGGCCCAGCCGCTGCGCTGGATCGCCGAGAACGCCGGCCACGAGGGCATGGTCGTCGTCTCCAAGGTGGGCGAACTGACCGTCAACAACGGTTTCAACGCCGCCACCGGCGAGTACGAGGACCTGTTCGCCGCCGGCGTCATCGACCCCGTCAAGGTGACCCGTTCGGCGCTGCGCAACGCGGCGTCGATCGCAGCCCTGGTGCTGACCACCGAAACCCTGGTCGTCGAGAAGCCGGCCGACGAGGACGAGCACAACCACCAGCACTAACAGCCTGAAGGGTTGCCGCACCCGCGGGGACCGGCGGGCAGTCAAGCACAGAGGGGACCAGGCCGTGCCTGGTCCCCTCTGTGCTGCCCGCGAGGGCCGTTAGCTCCACCACATCGCGAGCGGGCAGAAATATCGGCTGCGCCGGAAACGTTTAGGATGTAATCAACCTCAGGAACCGGTCTTCAGGCTGTGTCCGGAGGCCGCCACCGGTATCGTTCGAAAGGCCCTGCAGTGTCCGAAGAATTCAATCCGTTCGCTTTCGAGGGTCTGACCTACGACGACGTTCTGCTGTTGCCCGGCCCCACGGATGTCATTCCGTCCGAGGCCGACACCAGTTCGCGCCTGACCCGTCGAATCACCGTGCAGACCCCGCTGCTCTCCGCCGCCATGGACACGGTGACCGAATCCCGGATGGCCATCGCCATGGCCCGCCAGGGCGGTCTGGGTGTGATCCACCGCAATCTCTCCATTGCGGACCAGGCCGAGCACGTGGACCGGGTCAAGCGCAGCGAATCCGGCATGATCACCAACCCGGTGACCATCGCCCCGGACGCCACGCTCGCCGAGCTGGACGAGCTCTGCTTCAACTACCGCGTCTCCGGCCTGCCGGTGGTGGACTCCGAGGGCAAGCTGCTGGGCATCTGCACCAACCGCGACACCCGCTTTGTGCCCCGCGCCGACTACCCGACCACGAAGGTGCACGAGGTAATGACCTCGATGCCGCTGATCACCGGCAAGGTCGGCATCAGCCGCCCCGACGTGATCGAACTGCTGGGCAAGAACCGGATCGAGAAGCTGCCGCTGGTGGACGATGCCGGCATCCTGCAGGGCCTCATCACGGTCAAAGACTTTGACAAGGCGGAGCAGTACCCGCTGGCCACCAAGGACGACGACGGCCGGCTCCGCGTCGGCGCCGCCGTCGGTTTCTTCGGCGACGGCTACGAGCGTGCCATGACCATGATCGATGCCGGCGTGGACGTGTTGGTGGTGGACACCGCCAACGGCCACAGCCAGGGCGTGCTGGACATGATCGCCCGGCTCAAGAAGGATCCGGCCGCGGCCCACGTGGATGTCATCGGCGGCCAGGCAGCCACCCGCGAGGGTGCGCAGGCGCTGGTCGATGCCGGCGCCGACGCCATCAAGGTGGGCGTAGGCCCCGGATCCATCTGCACCACCCGCGTGGTGGCCGGTGTGGGCGTCCCGCAGATTACCGCGATCTACGAGTCCGCCAAGGCAGCCATCCCGGCCGGCATCCCGGTGATTGCCGACGGCGGCCTGCAGCACTCCGGCGACATCGGCAAGGCCCTCGTCGCCGGCGCCGACACCGTGATGCTCGGCTCGTTGCTGGCCGGTGCCGCCGAGTCCCCAGGCGATCTGGTGTTCGTCAACGGCAAGCAGTTCAAGGCGTACCGCGGCATGGGCTCGTTGGGCGCCATGCAGACCCGCGGCAAGAACACGTCCTTCTCCAAGGACCGCTATTTCCAGGCCGATGTGCCCGACGACGAAAAGCTGATCCCCGAAGGCATCGAAGGCCAGGTGCCGTACCGCGGCCCGCTGTCCGCCGTGGCGCACCAGTTGGTGGGCGGCTTGCGTCAGACCATGTTCTACACCGGAGCCCGCACCGTCGCCGAACTTAAGGCCAAGGGTAAGTTCGTCCGGATCACCGCTGCGGGCCTGAAGGAATCCCACCCGCACGACATCATGATGACCGTGGAGGCACCGAACTACAAGCGGTAGCCCCACAGCCCACGAGAGAGGCGCCGTTCACTGCAACTGGGGGAGCGGCGCCTCGCGCATTAACGTGCGGCATGCAACGTTGTGGCCGCTTCGCGGAGCGCTGGCCACAGCGGCAACGGAGCTATAGGTTCGGGGCATGACAGCTCCAGCGCCCGTGCCTCGCGTGCTGGTGATCGGGCTGAACCCGTACAAGGTGCCGGGGCCGTGGGACCCGCGGCCGGTGGCGGATGCCATCGAGGCCGGCATGGCAACGTTCGCCCGCCACGGAGTCGGCGCCCAGGCCTGCCTGTTCGGGCTGGACGGCAGCGATGACCCGGAAGCGATGGTCGCGGCCGCCCTTCGCGCTCATCCCTGGGAGTGCGTCGTTGTCGGCGGGGGTGTGCGCAGAGCAGAGGACCGTCCCCAGCTGTTCGAGCGGATCATCAACCTCGTGCGCCGGCACGCTCCGGACGCGGCCATCGCGTTCAACGCCAGTCCCGAAGAGACCTATGCGGCGGCTGCCCGCTGGATCGACGCCGCCGGGTAAGCGCTCAGCCGCGGGCCAACGGCACCCGGGACGGGCCGGCGGGCTGCGACCAGCCGCGGGTATGGACGGGGCAGCGCATGGGTGCGTGGGCACGGGCATGCACGCGGCCGCCGACCGCCACACGGGTGAGCCAACGGAGCCGACGTCGGAAGATCAGAAGCGCGATGATCACGATGGCGGCAGTGTCAGGCCAGCGCGGCGCCGGCCAGTTATCCGGCGCGGGCGGATAGGCGCCGCTGGACAATCCGGCGGCTCGCTCGAAGTGGTTGCGTGAGGACGGGAACAGCGCTCCGTCGATGATGTATGCCGCCGGAAATGCGAACGGGCCGGCGAGCAAGCTGCCTACGGCCCACTGGTCGACGTGCCGCGACTCGTGGCTGGCGAGTTTCACCTCCTCGGTCCGGGTCTGGGAGATGTTCGGGCCATAGCGGACATACTGGCCCTCGTCGGCTATGCCGTAGCCGTTGACGCTCAAGGCGCCCGCTGGGTCTACCGGCGGCATCCATGCAAGGAACACATCGCCGAGCATTGTTCCGCCACCACTGGTCCGCGGCGGGTGCCAGAACATGACCCACAGCGACGGTCCCGAGCACGATTCCATCTCAAGGCTGCGCCCGGTCAGGACCCCGACGCCGCTGATCGGGGCTACCAGGAAATTGCGGGTGATGTTCCACGGGGCCGGCGGTGAAATCTTCAGATACGGCTCGGGTTTGATCCGCCCGTCGGCAGTTATATGGCTGTGGCAAACGATGTGCGGGGAGAATGCCTCCAGCGCGCGGGCCCCAGCCCCCGCGACGAGGAGGACCGCCACCACAACGACGGCGATCCCGCGCACCCGCTGGTGGAAAGCGCACACGGAACACGATGCGGCTCTCCGCAACCGTCGCGAACGCAGGGAGGGCATGGACCAGATGAGCCCAGCGATGCCAAAGCACAGGATGGACCCCAGGCCACTCGCGAACGGTCGCATGCGCTCAACGGACCGCCGGAATCTTCCGCCCATGCCTGCCCACTTCCCGCTGAAGCTACCTGCGGCCGGCCAGCGGCAACCTGAGGAGAGCGGGCCTACGGTGCGCTTGCCTGCCGTGCGGCAGGTCGAGCGTACCGCCTGCGCCGGGACGACGCCAGCAGTCGGCCCCAGGGGAGCGCGCAGCCGCCGGCCGCGGCCGGCGTAGTTCCTGTCACCGCGGGTTCACGGGTGAAGCGTTCCAGCAGTGGGATAACCTAGAGCCGTGACTTACGAGATTGAAATTGGCCGTGGCAAGCGTGGGCGCCGAGCCTACTCCCTCGATGACGTGGCGATCGTCCCGTCGCGCCGCACGCGCGACCCGAAAGATGTCTCTGTCAGCTGGCAGATCGACGCGTACAAGTTCGACGCCCCGGTGATCGCCGCGCCGATGGACTCGGTGATGTCCCCGGCCACCGCCATAGCGCTGGGCAAGCTGGGCGGCCTTGGCGTGCTCAATCTCGAAGGACTGTGGACCCGCTACGAGGATCCGCTGCCGGTGCTCGATGAAATCGAAGCTCTGGGCACGGAGAATTTCAACCCGGCCGCCACCAAGCGGATGCAGGAGCTCTACGCGGCACCGGTCCAGCCGGAGCTGATTACCTCCCGCCTGGCCGAGATCCGCGAGGCCGGGGTGACCGTGGCCGGATCGCTGACCCCGCAGCGCACGCAGGAGCACTACAAGACGGTGCTGGCCGCCGGCGTGGACATCTTCGTGATCCGCGGCACTACGGTCTCTGCAGAGCATGTGTCCAAGACACAGGAGCCGCTGAACCTGAAGCAGTTCATCTACGAACTGGACGTGCCGGTGATCGTCGGCGGCGCGGCCGGCTACACCCCGGCCCTGCACCTGATGCGCACCGGCGCGGCCGGCGTGCTGGTGGGCTTTGGCGGGGGAGCCACCACCACCACGCGGCGCGCGCTGGGCATCCATGCACCGATGGCCTCGGCGATCTCCGACGTGGCTGCCGCGCGGCGGGACTACATGGACGAATCCGGCGGCCGCTACGTGCATGTGATTGCCGACGGCGGACTCGGCTTCAGCGGCGACATCGTCAAGGCCATCGCCATGGGAGCCGACGCCGTCATGCTCGGTTCGGCACTGGCCCGGGCCGAAGAAGCCCCCGGCCGCGGCTGGCACTGGGGCCAGGAGGCCCACCACGACGAGCTGCCGCGCGGAGACCGCGTGAATGTGGGCACCGTGGGTCCGTTGGAGCGGGTGCTGCACGGGCCATCGAACCACACGGACGGCACGTCCAACCTCGTCGGTGCGCTGCGAAGGTCGATGGCCACCACCGGGTACTCCGACCTGAAGGAATTCCAGCGCTGCGAAGTGGTGCTGGCGCCCATCCAGCCCGGCGACTGATCCCGATCATGGAAGGCTGAGGCGATGACCACCGGTGCCCTGAGTCCCGAGAGCCGCGAGCAGTCGCTGGCTGCCTTGCGCGCCACCGCGGAGCGCGGGGCCGAACTGGACGTGCTGATCGTCGGTGGAGGCGTGGTGGGTGCCGGGGCGGCGCTGGACGCGGCCACCCGCGGGCTGGACGTGGGCATTGTGGAGGCGCGGGACTGGGCCTCGGGGACGTCGTCGCGGTCTTCCAAATTGATCCACGGCGGGCTGCGGTATCTGGAGATGCTGGACTTCGCATTGGTGCGTGAGGCGCTGCAGGAACGCGGGCTGCTGCTGGAGCGCATCGCGCCGCATCTGGTGCGGCCGGTGCCGTTCCTCTATCCGCTGACCAAACGGTTCGTGGAGCGGCCCTACGTGGGCGCGGGCGTCGCCTTGTACGACGCGTTGGCGGTGGCCACCGGGCGCGGCCGCGGCGTGCCCTTCCACAAACACTTGTCCCGGCACGGGACCCTCCGGGCGGCACCCAGCCTGAAGAAGGACGCCATGGTGGGGTCCATCCGCTACTACGATGCGCAGGTGGACGACGCCCGGCTGGTGGTGAACCTGGTCCGCACGGCCGCCGCGTTCGGAGCGCAGGCGGTGAACCGGCTGTCCGTCATCGACTTCCTGCGCGAGGGTGAACGCGTGGTCGGCGCGCGCGTGCGCAACCAAGAGGACGGCAGCGAGTTCAACATCCGCGCCAAGCAGGTGGTCAATGCCACCGGTGTGTGGACGGACGAGACCCAGGCGATGGTCACCGAACGCGGCCAGTTGAGCGTCCGTGCGTCCAAGGGAATCCACCTGGTGGTGCCGCGGGACCGCTTCCAGTCCACCGTGGGGCTGATCCTCCGCACCGAAAAATCGGTGCTGTTCGTGATTCCGTGGGGCCGGCACTGGATCATCGGCACCACGGACACGGACTGGGACCTGGACAAGGCCCACCCGGCGGCCTCGTCCAAGGACATCGACTACCTGCTCGAACACGTCAACCAGGTGCTGCAGCGCCCGCTCACCCGGGAGGACGTCGAAGGCGTCTATGCCGGACTCCGGCCGCTGCTGGCGGGCGAAAACGATTCCACCGCGAAGCTATCGCGCGAACACGTGGTGGCGCACCCGGTCCCCGGACTGGTGGTGGTGGCCGGCGGCAAGTACACCACCTACCGCGTGATGGCCAGGGACGCCGTGGACGAGGCCGCGCGGGCCTTGGACGAGCGCGTGCCGCCGAGCTGCACCGATACCATTCCGCTGCTCGGCGCCTCCGGGTTCAAGGCCGCGTGGAACAAGCGCAGCCGCACCGCCGACCGGACCGGCATCCACGTGGCCCGGGTGGAGCACCTGCTCAACCGCTTCGGCTCCATGGCCGGGGACGTGCTGGACATCATCACGGAACGGCCCGAGCTGGCCGAACCGCTGCCGGGCGCCGACGACTACCTGGCGGCCGAGGTGGTCTATGCGACCACGCACGAGGGGGCCCGGCACATCCACGACGTGCTCACCCGCCGGACCCGGATCTCCATCGAGGCCTGGGACCGCGGTGTCTCGGCCGCGCCGGTGGTGGCCAAGCTGATGGCGCCGATCCTGGGCTGGAGCGAGGAACAAGTGGAACGCGAGGTGAAGCACTATCTGGCGCGGGTGGAAGCAGAACGACTCAGCCAGGAACAGCCCGACGACGTCTCCGCAGACAGTGCCCGGATGGGCGTCGACGACATCGTGCCGCTGGCCTAAGGGCGCGGGTGCAGCCTACGGCGGACCCCGGCTGGATTCGTTTTCTACAGGCTTGCGAAGTACCTTTAAAGGGTGCTCAAGACTGCCCTGAAACCCCGCTGGATAGCGGCTCTGGTGCTTGCGCTGACGCTGTCCACGGTGTTTGTGCTGCTGAGCCAGTGGCAGTTTTCCGCCTCGCAGAGCAAACCGCCGCCGCCCCCGGGCGAGACCGAAACCGTCAAGCCGCTGACCGACGTCTTTAAGCCGGGCATCCCGATGATGGCCGCCACGGCGGACCAGATGGTCAGCGTGCACGGCAGTTTTGTCCCCGGCTCCCAGGTGCTGGTCCAGGGCCGTCTGCAGGACGGTGACAGCGGACTGTGGGTGGTGGACGCCTTCGCCGTGGACGGCGTCGAGCAGTCCCGCGAAGACGTGGTCATCCCCGTGGTGCGCGGCTGGATCAAGGATCCGGCAGATGCCGCTCCCGCTCCGGAAGGCGAGGCCAACGTCGTCGGGCGCCTGCTGCCCACCGAGGCTCCGCTGCCCGGTGCCAGGCCCGCCGGGCAGGTTGCGTCGCTCTCGGTTGCCGAGCTGATCAACCGCTGGGACGCGCCGAGCTATGCCGGCTTCGTGGTCGGTACCGGCTACACCGTTGCCGGCAAGGACCTGGGCACGGCAACCGACGGCACCGCCATGCAGCCGGTGGTCGTCGGACCGCAGCCGCAGGAAGCTCCGCTGAACTGGATGAACATCTTCTACGCGGTGGAATGGGTGGTGTTCGCCGGGTTCGCCATCTTCCTCTGGTGGCGGCTGGTGGCAGATGACCACCGCCGCGACCTGGAGGACGCCGAAGACGCGGCCGCAGAAGCCCGCTTCGCTGCCGAGGCCGAACGCGGCGCGGCGGCCCAGGCAGAACCTCATCCCGCCGGCCCGGACGGCGCCGACCAGACCACATCCAGCAACACACCCCACGCAACGAGGTAGTCCACGTGACAGAAAATGCTCCCGACCGTTCCGCCGCGCCCCAGCGCCCCGCCAAGCGCCGCTTCGCCGGAACGCACACCCAGATCCGCTCCGCCCTGACGTTCTACAAGGTCACCTCCTACATCACCGGCATCATGCTGCTGCTGCTCTGTGCGGAGATGGTGCTGCGCTACGGTTTCAACCTGTTCCTGTTCGCCGGCGCGACCAACACGCTGACCGGGGAGACCTTCGCGCTCGGCCTGGCGCAGGCCGAACCCTCGGTGATAGAAGGCGTAAACCTCTCCATCGCGGTGCTGGTGGCGCACGGCTGGCTGTATGTGCTCTACCTGATTGCCGACTTCCGGCTCTGGTCGCTGATGCGCTGGCCGTTCACCAAGTTCGTGCTGATCGCCCTGGGCGGCGTGATCCCGTTCCTGTCCATCATTCTGGAGCGGAAGATCCACCGCGAGGTGGAAGAAGAGCTGTCCGCCCACCCCGAAGCCGCCAAGCGCTACTGACCGAGGCGGCCACCGGCCCTAGTGGAAAGGCACGGCGGTGAGGAGCACGACGGCGGGGCCCACCGGCGTCGTGCCTTGGCTCACCGTGTATTGGGTCACCCGTGCCTTAGCTCACGCCGCGAAGCCCGACGTCAAAGTGCGTGCCCCCGGGCACGGCGACTATCCTGTAGGGGTGACTACTCCTCCCCCCGCCACTACGGACCACCGGCCTGTCCTCGTTGTTGACTACGGGGCCCAGTACGCGCAGCTGATTGCCCGCCGCGTACGCGAAGCCAACGTGTACTCCGAAATCGTTCCGCACACCTTCTCTACCGAACAGCTGATGGCCAAGAACCCGGTGGCCATCATCCTCTCCGGCGGCCCGTCCAGCGTGTACGCCGAGGGAGCGCCCCGCGTCGGCGCCGACCTGTTCGAGACCGGCGTTCCGGTGTTCGGCATTTGCTACGGCTTCCAGGCCATGGCGAACGCCCTGGGCGGCACGGTGGCGAAGACCGGCCTGCGCGAGTATGGCGCCACGGACGCCACCACCGTTGGCGAGGGACGCTCGATCCTGACCGGCATCCCGGCCTCGCAGAACACCTGGATGAGCCATGGCGACTCCGTACAGGAGGCGCCCGAAGGCTTCGACGTGCTGGCCAGCACGGCCGGTGCACCGGTAGCGGCCTTCGCGAACGAGGAAAAGAAGCTGTACGGCGTGCAGTGGCATCCCGAGGTCAAGCACTCCGCGCACGGCCAGCAGGTGCTGGAGAACTTCCTGTTCCAGGGCGCCGGACTGAAGCCCAACTGGACCACCGGCAACATCCTGGAAGAGCAGGTGGAGCGCATCCGCGCGCAGATCGGCGATTCCCGCGTGATCTGCGGGCTGTCCGGCGGGGTGGACTCGGCCGTCGCCGCGGCCTTGGTGCAGCGCGCAGTCGGCGACCAGCTGACTTGTGTCTTCGTGGATCACGGGCTGCTGCGCGAGGGCGAAGCCGAGCAGGTGGAGCGTGACTTCGTCGCCGCCACCGGCGTGAACCTGTACGTTGCCAACGAGCAGCAGCGCTTCCTGTCCGCGCTGGCCGGAGTCACCGATCCGGAGACCAAGCGCAAGATCATTGGCCGCGAGTTCATCCGCGCCTTCGAAGCGGCCGAAAAGGCCGTGCTGGCCGAGGCGGCCGCGGAGGGCGAATCGGTGAAATACCTGGTGCAGGGAACGCTGTACCCGGATGTGGTCGAGTCCGGCGGCGGCGAGGGCGCCGCGAACATCAAGAGCCACCACAACGTGGGCGGTCTGCCCGAGGACCTGCAGTTCGAGTTGGTCGAGCCGCTGCGCACGCTGTTCAAGGACGAAGTCCGCGCCGTCGGCGCGCAGCTGGGCCTGCCGGCCGAGATCGTCGGCCGCCAGCCGTTCCCGGGCCCGGGCCTGGGCATCCGCATCATCGGCGAAGTCACGCAGGAACGCCTGGACCTGCTGCGCAAGGCCGACGCGATTGCGCGCGCGGAACTGACCGCCGCAGGCCTGGACCAGGAAGTCTGGCAGATGCCGGTGGTCCTGCTGGCCGACGTGCGCAGCGTGGGCGTGCAGGGCGACGGCCGCACCTACGGGCACCCGATCGTGCTCCGTCCGGTCTCCTCCGAGGACGCGATGACCGCTGACTGGTCCCGCCTGCCCTACGACCTGCTGGCCAGGATCTCCAACCGGATCACCAACGAAGTGGACGGTGTCAACCGCGTGGTGCTCGACGTGACGAGCAAGCCGCCGGGAACCATCGAGTGGGAGTAGCCACAACGGGCAACCGCTGCCAACCCGCCGCACAGCGCGGGAACACTGCACAGCAAAATTCGCCGAGGCAGTGTTGCGGTCGCCCGTTTGGCGTTTAAAGTCCGATACCTTGATTGACATGCCGTTGTGGTCGAGGCAAGTAGCCGAGAGTGAAGTAAAGGGGGCAGCCGTGTCGCTGGCCAGCGTAGCTGAGGCTGCTGAAGACGTTGTGGCATCGTGGCTGGAGAACCTGGGCGATGTGGCCGGGTCCGACACTTTGCTGCGGTTCGCTCCGACGTCCTCGAATAGCATCGACCTGACGCATGCCCACCCTTCCGGTCTGGCCCAATTGCTGGCCGGGCGCCGAACCCGTCTTTCCACCTTGTTGCGCGATCCGAACCAGTACGCCGCCGCGATGCGTACCGCCCGCAGCCTGCGGGCCAAGATCCTGGAGCTGGGTTCCGACCGCGGCATCGACGTCGGCTACCTTGCCGCGGGCACCGCGTCCTGGCGGGTTCCGGAGGTCGGCCGGTCGGAGTCGCTGAACGCCCCGGTGATGCTGACACCGGTGGCGCTGACCGTGCGCCCCAGCCAGGACGACTTCGAGCTGCAGTTGGCCGACCGTGCCCGGCTGAACCCCGCCCTGGTCCGCCACCTGTCCGCCGAGCAGGGGATCGGCATCGATGCCGAGGCGACCGCCCGGCTGGCCTACGGCACTGCCCGCCTCGACCCGCACCCGGTGCTGGAACGGCTTCGCCTGCTCACCGCGGACGTGCGGAACATGACCATCGAACACCATTTTCTGGTGTCCACCTTCGCCGATCTGGAGGCCGTCACCGACCCGGTCCTGATCGATGCGGCTCACCCGGTGATTCAGGCTCTGGCGGAAGCCGGCGCGGGTTCGGGGGAGGGACGCCCCGTTGCCCACGGCCTGGGCGCGGTGCCGGTGCCGGAGGTGGAACTGCCGCCGATCGATGAGCGCGATCCTCAGGACGAGTTCCTGCTGCTGGACGCCGACGCGGCGCAGCAGCAGGTGCTGGACCTGGTCCAGGCCGGGCACTCGCTGGTGGTTTCGACGCCGCCGGGCACCGGCCAGACCCAGACCGCGCTCAACGCCGCGGCGGCGCTCGCCTACGAGGGCAAGAGCGTGCTGGTGGTGGCGGAGCGCCGCGGCACGCTGAACGAATTCGCACAGCTGCTGGAAACCGTGGACCTGGGATCGCTGACGCTGCAGCTCAGTGCCGACCTGACGCCTGACCAGCTGCGCCAGACGCTGATCCGCGCCATCAGCCGCAGCGAAAAGGCGCAGGAGCCGCAGCTGCGGAAGCTGCACGCCACGCTCGCCGACCACCGGCACAAGCTGCTGGACCACGTTAAATCGCTGCACAACGTCCGGAGCCGCTGGCGCTGCTCGCCGTATCAGGCCATGCAGTCGCTGGCCAAGCTCACCTCGCTTGATCCGGCGCCGGCTACCACGGTGCGGTTGAAGCGCTCGGTGCTGGACAGCATTACCGACCGGGCCGAACTGACGGCGCGGTTGGTCCGCGCGGCCGAACTAGGCAGCTTCAGCAAATCCTCCACCACCAGTCCGTGGTTCGGGGCCAAGCTGCTCAACCGCAAGGAAACGGAGGACGCCCACCAGCTGGCCTCCGACCTGGCCAAGGATGTTCCGGAGCTGCGGACTCGGATGAACAAGGTGGCCGAGCATTCGCAGATCGCCCTCGCCGACACGTTCCGCGAGTGGGGCCAGCAGCTGCAGCTGCTGGTGGAGGTCCGCGGCAGCCTGGACAAGTTCACCCCTGACATCTTCGACCGGCCGGTCACCGACCTGATCTCGGCGACCGCGCCGAACTCCTGGCGGCGGGACCGCGGGATCGAGATGAGCTCGATGACGCGCTCCCGGCTGCGCAAGGTGGCCAAGGAATACATCCGCCCCGGCGTGCACATCTCCGACCTGCATGAATCCCTTTTCGAAGTGCAGCAGCAGCGGACCAAATGGGCCGACTACGCCACCTCGCAGCGCCATCCGGCGGTGCCGTCCGGCCTGGCCGACCTGAACAGCTTCTACCGGGACGTGTCAGGGCGGCTGCAGAAACTGGCCGCCCTGCTGGCACCGGTGCCGGAGGACCGCGCACTGGTGGCCATGCCCGACGGCGAACTCCAGGAACAGCTGAACTCGCTGGCCGCGGACAAGGAAACTCTGATCAACCTGCCCGAACGCACGCTGCTGCTTGAGCAGATGCGCGAACACGGGCTGGGCGAGCTGCTGGACGACCTGGCCGAGCGACAGGTCAGCGCCGAGCAGGTGGGCGCCGAACTGGACCTTGCCTGGTGGCAGTCGGCGCTGGAAGCGATGATCAGCGGCGACGATTACCTGGCCATGTCGGACGGCGACAATCTGCGCAAGCTCGAGGCCGTTTATCGGCTCGCCGACAACGCGCACATCGCGTCCGGTCCCGCCCGGCTGCGCTGGGAACTGGCGCAGAACTGGCGGCATTCGCTCAAAAGCAAGCCCAAGGCAGCCCACCGGTTGCGCGAGCTGCTCAAGGCCGGCGAACCTACGCTGGCCGCGCTGGGGCAGCAGTCGGAATCGCTGGTGTCGGCGCTGCTGCCGATCTGGACAGCCTCCCCGCTGGTGCTGCCGCTGCTGCTGCCGGAAGGCAAGCACTTCGACGCCGTGATCGTCCTCGACGCCGAGGCCACCAGCCTGCCGTCGGCCCTGGCCGCGGTCTCCCGCGCGCATCAGGTGGTGGCGTTCGGCGACGGCGAGCTCGGCCGCGCAGCGCCCTTCGAAGTGAATGTGGACCGCCGCAACGATCCGGTCACCGGCGAGGCCCCGAAGCCGTTGACCAGCTGCTTCCACGCCCTCTCCGAGGTGCTCCCGGTTGTGCGCTTGACCACCGCGTACCGCGCCGTGGACCTGGACCTGACCCGCTCGTTGAGCGACAAGTTCTACGCGGGATCGCTGTCCCGGCTGCCCGGTGCCAGCTCCATCCGCGGCGGCGGCCTGGAAGTGGAATACCTGCCGGACGGTACCGGCATGCCCGGCGCCGGCCACGAAGGCGTAGAGAGCGTTCCGGCCGAACTGAACCGCGTAGTGGACCTGGTCTTCGAGCACATCAGCCTGCGGCCGTCGCGGTCGCTCGCCGTGGTAACGGCCAGCGCCCGGCATGCCGCCCGGGTGGCGGAGGCCATCCGGCTGCAGATGCCCAACTACCCGTCGGCAACAAGCTTCTTCCAGCGCCGCCAAGAACCTTTCCGGGTGGTCCCGGTGGAACGCGCCTCCGGACTGGTCCGCGACGACGTGATTTTCTCGCTGGGCTTCGGCCGGACACCGCACGGCCGTGCGGTACATGACTTCGGGCCCTTGTCGGCGGCGGGCGGGCGGGCTCTCTTCGCGACCGCGGTGACCCGGTCCAGGCACTCGCTGCACGTGCTCAGCTGCTTCCGTCCGGAGGACCTGGACCCGGAGCGGCTGCGGCATGGAGCGGTCGATTTCCACGAACTGTTGGACCGCCATCTGGGCGACGGTCGCTTCCGGGCATCGGAACTCTCGCCGGGCATCGACGACCCGCTGGTCGCCGACCTGGTGGAGCGCATCCGCAGCCGCGGCGCCCGCGTTTGGGACCACTATTACGGACTCATCGATATCGTGGCCAGCACGAACGCGGTAGAGTATTCGCCGGATGTTGAACCGACGCTTCCGGTGGCCCTGGAATCGGATGGGACCCCGGAGTACCGGCAGCTGACCGTACGCGAACGCAGCCGGCTGCGCCCGCAGCAGCTGGAACGGCTCGGCTGGCGGCCGCTGACCCTGTGGACCATCGAGGTGTTCACTGATCCGGAGAAATGCGCGGACCTGATCGGAGGCTACTTGGGACTGCAGAAGCCGGAAGAACCGGTAGAACAGAACGGCCGCCCGACCGGTCCGGGACAGCAGGAGCCGGCAGCTCAGCCCGGGCAGGCCCCGGCTGAGCCCGAAACCGATGCCACGGCCGAGGCACAGGAAACCGGCCAGGACGGGTTGCGGCCGCGCCGTGCCAAGCGAAGCCAGTCCCCGACGCTGCCGACCAAGGCAACCGAGGACGACCCCCACGCCTGGGGCGACCGGGACGAGGACCGGGACGCCTGGCTGCGTGAGCAGCGCCCTCCGCACTGGGGCTAAGCCGGGCACCCGGAGATTGAGCGGCTGGGAGCCCAACCGGGCTGTCAGCCGACGAGCACCAGGAAGATGTTGCCCCGGCTGGATGCGCCGGCCAGGGCGGTTGCGTCCGACGGCGCCGCAGCCACCACCACCAGCCCGTCCGGTTCCGGTGAGCCGAGCAGCGTAGGCGAGGCACCGCCGTCGTCGGCCTTCCACAGCACCGGGACCGCGCGCGCCAAGACCGTCGACCCCGCCGGCTCGTCGAACCCGTTGCCGCTGCTGAGCACAATGTCCACCAGTTGGCCGGGGGAGACCAGCTGCACGGTGGAGGGGTCTGCGGGACGGACCGGCACGGCCACCGTGCCCGGCGGAGCACCTGCCAACAGTCCTGGCCCGACGATTGAGGTGTCGAAGACCGGAGAACCTGCCCGCAGGGCCGTGGCCAGGCGTTGACCGACCAGTGGCAAGGTGTTGTCCGCGGTTCCGTCCGGGACGGCACCCGCGGGCAGCTCGGCGAGCTCGATGTCCCCCGCAGACAGGACGGTGCCGGCAGGCAGATCCGCCGCAGCGACCACCACGGCGTCGGTGGGCGCCGGCGCGGGGGTGAAGTGATTGACCACCAGTGCGGCGGCGGCGCAGAGCAGCAGGGCGGCCAGCAACCGGTAATGCCGGCGGAGCAGCCGGCGCGGCATCACGGCGAGGCGGGCACTGCGGGTGGTTGCTGCGGCTGGGGGCATGCAGCCACGTTATGCCGGGGGCCGGTGCGACGGCAGCAGGCGGCAGGGCGCTGTGGATACGGCGCTGCCACCGTTGAGGTGTGTAGGAGAAGCGGCGGGCCGCCCGCGGCTGGTTAGCTGGCGGCCGCGGCGGGTGCCGGAGCTGCGGCAGGCTTGGCCGGTTCGGCAGCGGCCGCCGGCTTGGCAGCTTCCGTACTGCCGCTGGTACCGGAGGAGGCCGCGGGCACGGAGCTGGCCTTGGCAGCGTCGCGGGAGTCCGTGCGGTAGAAGCCCGAACCCTTGAAGACGACGCCCACGCTGTTGAACTTCTTGCGCAGGTTTCCGCCGCATTCGGGGCAGACGGTCAGCGAATCGTCGCTGAAGGACTGCTGGATATCGAAGGCGTGGGTGCAGTCTTTGCAGGCGTAGGCGTACGTGGGCACTGTGGTTCCTCCTGAAAACTTGGCCTGGAGCAGAACAGTGCCTGATACGTAAGCTGGCACTCAAATGCTCCGAGTGCCAATTCTACACCGTGTTCTGCACCGTCCGGCTACTGAACCACGTCCAGCCGTCGGGAGTGACCACGCCGTCCAGCGGTGCATCGAGGGCGGTGAACTCGAAGGTGCCGGCCGGCACCACTTCGTCCGAGTAGAAAAGTCCCACAATTTTGGTTCGGTTCGCGTCCTCGGGCAGCGAGGCCAGGAAGCGGTCGTAGTACCCGCCGCCTTGGCCCATCCGGTTGCCCGCTGAGTCGACGGCCAGCCCGGGAATCAGCAGCAACGGCAGGCCGGCCATGATCTCCGGACCGAAGCGCTCTCCGACGGGCTCGTCCACCCAGGCCCGCGGGCTGCGCGCCAGCTCCACGCCGCTGAACCAGCGGGCCCAGCTGAGCCGGTATTCCGGTTCGCAGACGGGGACTACAACGTGGTAGCCCGCGTCCTCCAGTGCAGGAAGCAGCGTCCGGGTGGAGGGTTCGGAGCCCACCGAGATGTAGGCCGGAACGGTGGTTCCGGCCGGAATCTTCAGCCGCTGCAGTCCGTCAAGCACCTGCTGCGCGAAAGCGGTTCCGGCCCGGAGCCGCTCCTCGGTGGAACGCTCGCTGCGGCGGGTGCGGAAGAGGGCGCGGGCCGTCTCCTTGTCCAATCGGGTCTGCTTCTCCATGGCCGCCATCGTAATTCCTTTCCGGCCAAAACGGCTTGCGGCGCAGCTTCGTTCGGTACTCTGAGGTCATGACGTCTCATCGTGCGGTACGCAAAGCAGTCATTCCGGCCGCCGGCCTGGGAACCAGGTTCCTGCCCGCGACCAAGGCCATGCCCAAGGAGATGCTTCCCGTTGTGGACAAGCCGGCCATCCAGTACGTGGTCGAAGAGGCCGTCCGCGCGAACCTGAGCGACGTCATGGTGATCACCGGACGCAACAAGCGGCCGCTGGAGGACCACTTTGACCGGGTGCCCAACATTGAGCAGATCCTGGAGGAGAAGGGCGACCTGGAAAAGCTTGCCGCCGTCCGGGCTGCCTCGGAACTGGCGGACATCCACTACCTGCGCCAGGGGGACCCGCTGGGGCTCGGCCACGCGGTGCTGCGGGCGCGCCAGCACGTGGGCCACGAGCCATTCGCCGTGCTGCTCGGAGACGACCTGATCGACGAACGCGACGACCTGCTGGCCCAGATGATCGAGGTCCAGCAGCAGACCGGCGGTTCCGTGGTCGCCCTGATGGAGGTGGAGCCGGCACAGATCAGTGCCTATGGCTGCGCCGATATCACCCCGGTGGGAGACGGCAGCTATGTGCGGATCAACGAACTCGTCGAGAAACCGTCGCCGGGGGAGGCACCGTCCAATCTGGCCGTGATCGGCCGCTATGTACTGCACCCGGATGTCTTCGACGTGCTGGAGGATACGAAGCCGGGCCGCGGCGGCGAAATCCAGTTGACCGACGCGCTGGAAGTGCTGGCCGGCCGCGAAGGCGAGGGCGGCGGCGTTTATGGCGTGGTCTTTTCCGGACGCCGCTACGACACCGGCGACAAGCTCAGCTATCTCAAGGCAGTGGTGACGATAGCCTCCGAGCGGGAGGACATCGGCACGGAACTGAGGGGTTGGCTGAAAGAATTCGTCGACGGTTCGTGCGACTGACGGCTCGACCGCAAAGATCTTCACATGGTTTATGGCGCGGCGATCTGGCCGGCGACACTTGAGTGCGGGGATTTGTCGCTGCGCCCCATCCGGTACCGGGACCGGCACGAGTGGATGGCGGTACGGCGCCGCAACGCACGCTGGCTGGAGCCGTGGGAGGCTTCGAATCCGGCCCCGGGCGGCTACCTGCCGGCCTTCTCGGAGATGGTCCGCTCACTCAAACACCAGGCGCGGATGGCCATGGCCCTGCCCTGGGTCATTACCGAGCTGCAACAGGGACAGCCCAAGCCGGCGCTGATCGGCCAGCTCACCGTCTCCGGCATCACCTGGGGGTCCGCGATGTCCGCCACCCTGGGCTACTGGGTTGACGAGGGCTGCGCCGGACGGGGGATAGCGCCGACGGCGGTGGCGATGGCTACCGACCACTGTTTCCAGACGCTGGGGCTGCATCGAATGGAGATCAACATCAGGCCGGAAAACCGGGCCAGCCTCCGGGTGGTGGAGAAGCTCGGTTTCCGGGACGAGGGCCTGCGTCCGCGGTACCTGCACATCAACGGCGCGTGGGCGGACCACCGCAGCTTCGCGCTGACCGCCGAGGAAGTCCCCGGCGGACTGCTGGACCGCTGGTTGGAGCACGGGGACGTTGGGCTGACACCATAAAGCAGGGCAGGGCGGAATCGTTATCCGACACACCGCGAGGAATGCCACGTCCGGCATGCTTGAGCTTCTACGGTTTTGAGAGTGGACATTCAGAGCTCTGTGATCTTGGCGGTCATCGTTGGGCTGTGGTTTGTCTGGGTAGGACCGTACCTGCTCCGCGGAGGATTCCGTCCCGCGATGGCTGAACCGGCGCCGGGGCACGCAGCAGCACCACTAGTTTCAATACCCGCAACCGCCTCCAGCGGCAACCAGGGGAACATCATGGAATACAACGCACAGCCGGCACCGTCGACGTCGTCGCCCGTGCAGCAGATCTCCCGGCAGCCCTCCCAACAGCCCGCCGGGCAGTCCGGGTTCCGGATCCGCTATGGCCGGACCGCGCTGGCGCTGGCCGGCGCCGCGGCCCTTGTGGTTTTCGTCGCCGGCGGTGCGCTGGCGCTGGCCGGCGCAGTTTCGGGGCAGGTTCCTGGCTTCGCGCTGCTGGCGGCCGTCGCCGTCGTCGTGATCTTGCGCTCCTTGGCGCTCCGCGACCGCAAGAAGCGTGCGGCGGTCCGCGCTGACCGGGCGGCCCGCACCGCGTCGGCCTCCCGGGCCTCCGGCACGAGGACTCCCGCCCGCCCCACCCAGCTCTTTGACGGGGCCGCCGCGGACGCGCAGCCGGCGCCGGAGGACGCGCCCGCCGCGCCGGCTCCGCTGACCGCCACCGAACTTCGTGAGCAGGCATTGAAGGTGGCCGCGGAGGCCGGGGATACAGTTGCCCCGTCCCGGCCGACCGGGACCACTTGGCAGCCAGTGGACGTACCCAAGCCGACGTATGTTGCCGCCGCCAAGGCCAACCGTCCGGCTCCCGCGCCGCTGCCGGCCCCCGAGGTCAAGAAGCCGCAGGCCAAGACCTCGATCAAGCAGACCACCGCGCAGCGGACTGAAGAAGCCGCTGCACAGCGGACCGCGCAGGCCGCCGGGCAGCACACCGAGGAGGCGGCCGCGACGGCCGAAGCCTCCGGCCAGCAGTCCGCAGCCAACCGGCTGAACCTGGACGACGTGCTGCAGCGCCGCCGGGCCTGATCTGCCCCTGAATGTCATTGCGGCCTGCCCCCCGGGGCGGGCCGCAGTGCTTTCTGATCCGCAATACCGAGCGGCGACGGCCGACATGGTGTGGAATGGACGTATGGAAGCACCGAATCAGGACGTGATGGCCACGGAAACCGCCGGCATCGACCTCTTGGAAAGCTCCGAGATGCGCGAGCCGCTGGAACTGGCCGTCGCCACGGTCGGCGGTGCCATCCAGTCCTGGCAGTTGGCGAAACTGCAGCACCGCCCCGGGGCCGGCACCACAGGTATCTACACGGTGCGGCTTCGCGCGAACGATGGCGTCGACCGGACGGAGTACGTCTGCATCACCACGGCCGCGGTGCCCGAATGCGGCCTGCCGCTGGTGCGCCTGGACGGCGGAACCGTGACGTTGACCGCCTGGCTGTACCCGATCGACCCGGTGCTGGTCGGGTTGCCTGCAGCCTGCGACCCGGCCGCCGTCGGACGCAGCGTCTTCGGCGGGGGAGAGGCGGAGCTGCGGATGGTCAGTTACCGGCCGCTGCGCCGCGCTGTCCTGGAAGCCGTGCAGGGCGGCCGCAAGGTCTTTCTCAAGGTGGTCCGCCCGGACCGGGCGGTCCAGTTGCTTCGCCGGCACCGCATGCTGACCGACGCAGGTCTGCCTGCACCTGTTGCCACCCCGGGCCCGGCCGACGGCGTGGTGGTGCTCACGGAGGCGGAGGGAACCCCGCTGGCCCGGGCCATCATGAACGACGGCGCCGCGGCGCTCGCACCTCAGACCCTCCTGGACCTGCTGAACGCCCTCCCGCCGGGCGTGTTGGAGCTCTCCCGCCGTCCGGCCTGGGCGGAGCGCGCCGCCGATTATGCCAAGGCCGCGGCCGCGGTGCTTCCCGACGAGCAGGACCGGATCTTCGCCCTGGCCGGCCGGGTGGAGGAGCTGCTGGCCACCACGGATTCCGGTCCCGTGGTCCCTTCGCACGGGGACTTCTACGAAGCCAACCTGCTGGTGGACGGCGGGCGGATCACCGGACTCATGGACGTGGACTCGCTAGGACCCGGCCATCTGGTGGACGATCTGGCCTGTTTCCTCGGGCACTTGGCCGTGCTGCCGGCGGTTCACGCCGGCTATGTGCATGTGCCGGCAGCCCTGGAGCGTTTCACAGCGATGTTCGATACCGTGGTGGACCCGGCGGGGCTGCGCGGCCGGGCCGCCGGCGTGGCACTGTCGCTGGTGGCCGGGGCCAAGACCGCCGGCGAGGGGGACGAATGGCAGCAGGACGCCCTGCAGCGGCTGGCCATCGCCGAGGGCCTGGCCGCCGACGCGGCCTGAAGCCGGAGGTACTAGGCGTCCGGCACCAGCCGGTAGCCCATGCCCCGGACGGTGGCGAACTTCTCCGCCCCCAGCTTGTTCCGCAGGTAGCGGACGTACACGTCCACCACGTTTGACCCTGGGTCGAAATCGTATCCCCAAACCCGCGAGAGCAACTGCTCGCGGCTGAGGACCTGGCCCGGGTTGCGCAGGAAGGCCTCGGCGAGGGCGAACTCCCGCGCGGAAAGGTCCACGTCCCGATCGCCCACGCTGGCGCGTCGGGTCCGCAGGTCCAGGCTCAGCGTGCCGCTGCTCAGGATGGCCAGGTCCGCCGGCTGCGGCTCGGAACGCAGCCGCAGCCGAACCCGGGCCAGCAGCTCTTCGAACCGGAATGGCTTGGACATGTAGTCGTTCGCCCCGTTCTCCAGCCCGGCAACCGTGTCATCCACCGAGCTGCGGGCGGTGAGGATGATCACCGGCGTGTCGTTCCGGCCATCGCGCAGGCGGCGCAGCACGGTGAATCCGTCCTGGTCCGGCAGCCCAAGGTCGAGGATGACCAGTTCGAAGTCGCCGGTCATGGCCAGATGGTAGCCCTCCCGGCCGGTGCCGACCACGGTGGGCACGTACCCGGCCGCCTTCAATCCCTTGGCGACGAAGGAGCTAATCCTGTCCTCGTCCTCGATGATCAGAATCTGGCCCACGTTGTTATCTCCTTGTCCTCGGCTAACTCCTTGTACTCGGCCGCCTCCGGCCGCCCGCTGATCAGAATAGTGAAGGTGGAACCGGCGCCCGGCGCGGAGGCCAGTTCCACGGTGCCGCCGTGCGCTGCCGCGATGGCGCTGACGATGGTCAGCCCCAGGCCGGACCCTTCCGCCCGGGTCCCGTTGCTGCCCCGAGTGAAGCGGTCAAAAATCCGGGCCTGGTCCTCAAGGAGGATGCCCGTTCCTTCGTCCCTGACCCACAGCCGCAGTTCATCGCCGCGCACCGCCGATCCGATGGCCACGGTGGAGCCTGGCTCGGAGAACTTGGCCGCGTTGGACACCAACTGGAGCCAGGCCTGGGTGATCCTCCGGCTGTCGAGCGGCCAGCGGACTTCGGCCCGGGCGTCGACCATCCACCGGCGCTCGCCCAGGGCCCGTGCCTTGTCCAGCACATCGTCGGTCAGTTGGCCGACTTCCACCCCTGCCACGCTGATAAAGCCAGGGCGTTCGGCCTTGGCCAGCAGGACCAGATCGTCAACCAGCAGGCGCATCCGGTCCAGTTCGTCCAGGGCGATCCCGCGGACTGATTCCACATCCGCCGGGTCGCCCGAGTCCTGCAGCTCCAGATGGCCCTGCAGGATGGTGATGGGGGTTCGGAGCTCATGCCCGACGTCGTCGAGCAGCTGACGCTGGGCAGTCATCGACGCTTCCAACCGGTCGAGCATGTCGTTGAACGTGCGGGTCAGCGCGGAGACGTCGTCGTTTCCGCCGACCGGAATCCGCTGGGTCAGGTCAGCGTCGGTGATTTGCTGGGCGGTTTCGCGCACCAACCGGACCGGCGCGAGCAGACGGCCGGCCAGAAGCCAGCCCACGCCGCCGATCAGCACCAGGGAACCGAAGCTGATCAGCGCGTAGGTCAGGAAAATGTCCCCCAACTGCCGCAGTTCGGCATCAAAGTCGTAGGCCACGACGAAGGTGCTTTGGGCAGGGTCGGAGGCCAGCTGAACCGGCACCGTGACCACCCGATAAACGGTCAGGGGCGTCTGCAGCGTTGCCAGCGTGACCCGGTCGGACGCCGCTGCCTCCGAGCCCAAGCGGGCCACCAGCTCGGCATCCTGCTCGAGCCGTAGCCGAATAGAGGGGCTTGCCGTGTAGGTCACCCGCCCGTCCACCAGACCGAGCATGCCTTCGTTGGCCGCTGGCAGCGTCCGTTGCATCGCCAGAAACACCAATCGGCTGGCCTGCGTGAAGGGTTCCCCGGTTTCCGGGTCGATGCCTGTTTCCGCCAAGGTCTTGAACTCGGTCACGCTGCGCTGCAGGGAATCGTCGATGCGCTGCACCGTGTGAGCCCGCTGCAAGGCGAAAGCGACCGATCCGGCAACCAGCAGACCCAGGGCGGAGAGTGCGAGCACGGCAGCCAGTATCCGCACCCGGACCGATAGCCCGCCCGCAGGACTAGGCACGGCCGCCGGACAGGACGCCGCCGCACTGGGACCAGTTCTGCTGGCGGGTCGGTGCGGCCGGACCTGCTCCGGAATTAGTCATCGTCCCCGCCGTCGTCATCCCCATCATCATCCCAGTGGTCATCGTCGTCATCGTAATCCTGCGGCGGGGCAGGCTGGACCGGAACCGGCTGGGCCCCTTCTCCCGGCGGCCGTTCGGATGGGGTCGGCGACGGCGTCGGGGTGGAAGCCGGCGACGGCGGTTCGCTTGCTGCCGGGGTCGGGGTTTCGGCCGGGTCTGGCGATACGGACTGCGTGACGCTGATCGACGGGCCCAGATCGGTGGTGCCCGGCGCGCGCATCGCGGCGGCCAGTGCTGCGCCGCCGGCGCCCAGTCCGAGCAGCACGGCCAGCGTGATCAAAACGGTGCGGATGGCTACACGAGGCATGGCATCAGTATCCACGGCGCAGATGAGACCAAGATGAGAGCCGCGCCGAAGGGCCGGGGTGCCTTGCCGCGGAAGCGGGCGGATGCGGAGCGGGCCTCGGTCAGTCGGTGCCGTCGGCCGCCGCGTCCGCGGCGCGCCTGGCAATGTCCGCCTCCACGGTCCTGCCCAGGTCATCGAGGGCAGAGGCCAGTCCCAGATAGGCGGCGACCCGGAGCGTGCGGCCGACGTCGGGCTCCTGCAGCACCAGTTTGAACATCGGCACGGCGTCGTCGGCCCGGCCCATCTCCGCGAGCACATGGGCGGCGAACAATTCGGAATTGCCGGCCGAGGCGGCGTCGTCTGCGGCCGAGTAGAGGTCGGCCGCGTGCAGTGCGGCCGAGATTGCCGCGGTGCCGTCCTCCAGCGCCCAGAGCCCCCGGGCCCGCGTGTCGCTGTAGTCCGCCTCATACCAGTGAGCCCCGTACTCGCGGGCCAGGCTGATGGCCTCGTCCAGGGCGTTCAGGCCGTTCGGGTCGCCGGCTTCGCACAGGGCATGGCCGAGTGCATGCAGCGCCTGCGGCAGTGCGGCGTCGTCGTCCTCGGCCTTGCGGGCGGCGGCTACCGCCGCTTCAAAGCAGACCAGCGCGTCCTTCTCTCGGTCCTCCCTGGACAGCAGCGTTCCGGTCGCGAGCAGGCCGCGGGCCGCTTCGCCGAACTCGCCGCCGTGGCTGAATTCGGACACCGCGCGGCGCCAGCAGTCCAGCGCCTCGGGGGTGCGTCCGGCGTGCCGGTGGGCATGGCCCATGCTCATCAGGGCGCGGGCCACCTGCGGGTGCGGCGCCTTGGTCTGCTCCAGCCGCTGCAGCAGCTTGGACAGCACCTCGCCGGCGAGCTCATACTCCTCGGCCTCCAGCAGTTGATTGCCCAGGGCCAGGCGCAGGGTCAGTTCTTCCTGGACCTCACCGCGTTCTGCCTGCGCCACGGCGGCCTGCCAGGCCAGCACCGAATCTTCATAGTCGCCCATCCCCGCACACAGCCGTGCCAGCACCACGGCCGCGCTGATGGCGCCCTTACGCACGCCGGCCGCGGCATAGAGTTCCAGCGCCGTCAGCGCTTCCTCCAGCCCAGCCGCGCCCTCTCCGCCGGCGGCATTGGCCTTAAGCAGCCACATGCTGGCGGTGGTGGCACGGTTTCCCGGCAAGGCCAGCATCCGGTCGGCGGCCGCCGTGGCCCGTTCCGGCTGGTCGGCCTGCAGGTATGTATTGGCCAGATACATCAGCGCGCCGGACAAACTGTCGGTCCGGCCGGCACGTTCATACCCCGCCACCGCGTCTTCCAGCAAGGCGATCGCCCGCTTCGCCTCGCCCCGCTGGGATCGGACGACGGCGATGGCCAACTGGACATCCGAGGTCACCGAGGCGGGGGAATGCGTATCCAGCAGACTGGCCAGTTCGGCCTCCAGCAGCGGGAGATCATCATCGCCGGCCTCGCGGAACAGGACGATTCCCAGCCGTTCACCCGCGGCAGCTTCCGCCGCCAGGCCGTGGCTGCGGAGCAGGGCAATCCGCGCTTGGAGGTACTCAAGTGCCTGGCTTTCGTCTCCGGCCAGTTGGTCGAGCGCAATCAGCACGGAGTACAGGCCCAACCGGACGTCCAAGTCGGCGTCGGAAGACCTGGCCAGTCCGGCCTCTGCCAACGCCCGGGCGCTGGCGTGGTTCTCCGCGTAGGCGGCCTCATAGGCGCGGTCCAGACAGTCCCGGGCGGCCGCAGGGAACCGAGAGGGATCGGGTCCGGCGTTCTCCAGGACGGCATGCAAGCGGTCGGCGATCAGGCCCCGGGGCATGGTGGCCGCGGACTCAGGCACGGCGGCCTCGCTTCCGCAGCGCTGTGCCGAGAAACCTCGTTGCCGCATTGCCCATGGTCTCAGTTCTAGCTGCCAACGGGGGTCCGCGCAATGCCTTCTAGGCGCCCGGCAGAGGCTCGGCGGCGATGGTCATCGAAGCCGCCCGGCGCATGCAAACAAACAGTTGCAAAGATTCTATTGCAAAGAAGTGTTTGCACTACTAGGGTGGTGCTCATGGAGCAGCAGAAACAGCAAGAAGCCACCCCGTCCTCAGCGGGCGAGCACGGCACGGACCGTCGGGTGGATGTGGTGTCCTTGAAGGCACTGGCCCACCCGCTGCGGATCCAGCTGCTCAATATGTTGTCCCAGTACGGCCCGCAGACCGCCAGCGGACTCGCGGAACGTCTGGGGGAGTCCAGCGGTGCCACCAGTTACCACTTACGCCAACTGGCCAAGCACGACTTCGTCCGCGAGGTCGAAGGCCGCGGAACCGCCCGCGAACGATGGTGGCGGCGCACCCCCGGCAGCCTGACGATCAGCGCTGGAGAACTGGCTGGCAGTCCGGCGACCAGGGAGGCAGCCCGCCTGGTCACGCGGGAATTCGAGCGTAGCCGGGCTGACCTGCTGGCGGATTTCATGGCCCACGGGAGCGAGTTGCTGCCCGGGGAATGGCTGGATGCGTCGGTGGTCAGCACCATCAACGTCCGGCTGACCCGTGAACAGCTCGCCGGGATTGCAGAACAGGCATCTGATTACGTCCGCAAACTGGCCGCGCCCTATCTGGACCAGAGTGCGGAGAGCGCCGAGGGCGTCCGCCCGGTACAGCTCCACTTCAACGCTTTTCCGATCATCGACGTCCGCTCGGACCGGACGCCCTCACCCACCGAGAGCCCATCATGACCAGCATTCCCAGCCAGCCGTACCGTCCGCCGTCGCCCGCCGGCGTCGGCATCAGGCCCACCGCTTTCGAATCGCTCCTGATCCACTCCGGCCGTGCACTGGTGATGGCCGGAGAGCACCGCGCCCGGCGGCAGGCAGCCCTGCGCCGGCCGACGCCGAACCATGGTGCACCGGCCGCGCTGCTACAGGCCCACGAAACCCTTCGGACCGATGTCCAGGCGGCAGCACACAGCGGGATCCACGCCCGGTAGCGCCGGCCCGCAGCCCTACACTAAAGGGATGGAATTCGATACGCGGGTTGCCGCCTACGGCGTGATCGTCGCCGACGGCGCCGTGCTGCTGGCCCGCTGGACCGGCGCCGGCTGGCCGCGTTGGACGCTGCCCGGCGGCGGCCTGGAGTACGGAGAAGACGCCGAAACCGGCGCAGTCCGGGAGATCCGGGAGGAGACTGGCTATTCAGCCGAACTCCAGGGCCTGCTGGGCGTGGACAGCAAGCACATCCCGGCTGCGAAGCGGCTGCATGGGAACCGTCCGCTGCACGCCTTCCGCGTCATCTACGCGGCCGGCGTGATCGACGGTGAGCTCAAGGACGAGGCCGACGGGTCCACCGATTTGGCGCGGTGGATCCCGCTGCACCGGGTCCCGTCGCTGGACCGCGTCGATCTGGTGGATCTGGGGCTTCGGCTGCTCTTCCCGGACGGTGTGCCCGCTGGCCATTCCGCAACCGGCGGTTGAGCGCTATGCTGGACCGGTTGCCGGGCCGCCGTGCCCGCTGGGACCTCTCGAGGAGGTGGATGTGATGACCGTCATTGCCGCAGATGCCGTTGCCATCTCCAGCCCCGCCTCCCACCACCGCTCCGGCCGCAGCTAGCAGCCGGAACCTCCGGTCCGGAGGCCTCAGATCCCGAGGTAACCGTTGTGACCGACACATCCGCACCGCATTCCCTGCTGCACAGCTACGGCTACACCGAACGCATCGGCGCGCTATTCAGGGACCAATTTCCCGATCCCACCCTCCGCCCTGCCCGGGTGGCGCGCACCGACCGGGGCCGCGTTCTGCTGGCAGCCGAGAGCGGCCTGCTGCACCTGACCACCGTGGGCCTGCCCCAGCAGCCGGCCACCGGCGACTGGGTGGCGTACGACGCCGGCCGACCGGCGTCTGCGGGCGGCCCCGCCATCGTCGGGCTGCTGCCGCGGTTTTCAGCGCTGTCCCGCAAACAGGCCTACGATCCGCTCTCGGCCGAACAGATCCTGGCCGCCAACATGGACTTTATCGGGGTGGTGGCGCCCTTCGACCGGCCGCTCTCGCCGAACCGGCTGGAACGGACCCTGGTGGCCGCGTGGGATTCGGGCGCAGTGCCGCTGGTGATCTTGACCAAGGCTGACCTGCGCGGCCAGCATGACGAGGTCGCCGCCCAGATCGTGGAGCAGGCGGCCGGTGCCGACGTCCTGACAACCAGCGCGGAGGCGGGTGACGGCCTGGACGCACTGACCGGGTACCTGGCCCCCGGCCGGACCATGGCGTTGCTCGGACCCTCCGGCGCCGGCAAATCCAGCCTGATCAACGCGCTGCTGGGCCGGGAGGTGCAGGACGCCGGAGCGGTCCGCGCCGGCGACGGCAAGGGCCGCCACACCACCACGGTGCGTGAACTCATTCCGCTGCCCAACGGCGCAGTGCTGATGGATACTCCCGGCATCCGTGGCTTCGCCCTGTGGGATGCGGAGGACGGGCTGGGGACGGTGTTTGCCGATATCGAAGAGCTGGCAACCAGTTGCCGGTTCAGCGACTGCGTCCATGGTGCCGAGCCCGGCTGCGCCGTCCAGCTGGCGCTGGCCGACGGCAGCCTGGAGCGGCGGCGCTGGGACAGCTACCGGAAGATGGAACGTGAACTGGCCAGCCTGCACCGGCGGCAGAACGTGGCGGCGCAGCGCCGGACCGGCCGGCAGTTCGCCAAGCTGGCCAAGGCGGCCGCGCAGGCCAAGGACTACCGCGGACGAGGGGAACCACGTGCAGGCGGACGGCCGAGGTGATTAGACTCAGAGCCAGCACTCCTGCGGGCCCACCGGTCGCAGGATCTCCCACGGAAGGTTCAGCATGTCCGAGCCCCAACAACCGACTGCCCTTCCGGCTGACCAGTCGGCTGCCGTCGCCACGGCTGGGCAGCGCCCGATGGTGGAGTTCCGGGAAGTCACGAAGACCTATGCCGGACAGCCTGCCGTCCGTGACCTGACACTGGACATTGAACGCGGCGCGATCACCGTTTTTGTGGGTCCGTCGGGCTGTGGCAAAACCACCTCGCTCCGGATGATCAACCGGATGGTGGAACCGACCGCTGGTTCCGTGCTGGTGGACGGCCACGACGTCTCCGCCCAACCCGCCGCGGCCCTGCGCCGGTCCATGGGCTACGTCATGCAGTCGTCCGGACTGCTGCCGCACCGCACCGTGCTGGACAACGTTGCCACCGTGCCGCGGCTGAACGGAGCCCGCCGCACGGCTGCGCGGAAGCGCGCCGAAGAGCTGCTCGCCGTCGTCGGGCTGGCGCAGGAGCTGGGCAACCGCTACCCGGGCCAACTCTCCGGCGGCCAGCAGCAGCGTGTGGGGGTGGCCCGGGCGCTCGCGGCCGATCCGCCGATCCTGCTGATGGACGAGCCGTTCAGCGCGGTGGATCCGGTAGTCCGCGCCGAGCTCCAGCAGGAATTGCTGCGCCTGCAGCAACAGCTGGCCAAAACCATCGTGTTCGTCACCCATGACATTGATGAGGCGACGATCCTCGGCGACAAGCTCGCCGTCTTCGCCACCGGCGGCCGGCTGGCGCAGTTCGGCACGCCGGAGGAAGTCCTACGGGCACCGGTGGACGAATTCGTCGCCGGTTTCGTCGGCCGCGACCGCGGCTTCCGCTCGTTGTCGTTCAACAGCGCGGCCGGCCTGACCCTGATGCCGGCCACCACCGCCACCGAAGACCGTGTTGCGGAAGCGCCAAGGGAAGGCTGGCTGCTGTTGACCAACGACGGCGGCGGGCCGGCCGGATGGCTGCCGCCGGGTCAGCGTGACCCGGCGAAGGCACTGATCGGGGGATCGCTGTTCACGCCCGGCTCCAGCCTCCGGCAGGCGCTGGACGCGGCGCTGTCCTCGCCCTCCGGGGCGGGGGTCGCCGTCGACACCGCTGGTCGTGTGGTCGGCCTGGTCGACCCCTCCGCCGTGCTGCAGCGGCTCCAGGCGGACGGCAGCTGATGGAGTGGTTCCTGGACAACCTGCCCTATGTGATGGAGCTGAGCTGGCTCCACTTGTTCCAGTGCGTGCTTCCACTGGTGCTCGGGTTGGTGGCGTCGCTGCCGCTGGGCTATCTGGCCTGGCGGATTCACGCCGTCCGCGGACTGATCCTGTCTCTTTCGTCGGTGCTGTACACCATTCCCTCGCTGGCCCTGTTCGTGATCCTGCCCGTGATTCTGGGCACCGGAATCCTGGAAATGGCCAACCTCATTGTGGCGCTGACGGTCTACACCGTTGCGCTGCTGGTCCGCTCGGTGGTTGATGCGCTGGAGTCCGTGGACGACGGCGTCCGGCAAGCCGCGGCCGCCATGGGCTACCGGCCGGTGCGCCGCTTCTTCCAGGTGGATCTGCCGCTGTGTATCCCGGTGCTGGTGGCAGGCCTGCGCGTGGTGTCGGTGAGCAACATATCGGTGGCCAGCGTGGGTGCACTGATCGGCGTCCCGAACCTCGGCTTCCTGTTCACCGACGGACTGCTGCGCAACTTCATGACCGAAATCCTGGTTGGAATTTTCATGACCCTGGTGCTCGCGGCGCTGATGGATCTGTTCCTGGTGGTGCTGGAGCGGGTATTCACGCCGTGGCTGCGCCGGCACAGAGTTGCCGACGGGTCCGCTGCGCTCACCGCGGCCGGGCCCGGCGCCGAGTCGGAACCCGGCGGCGGCGCGGCGGCGCAGGAAGGCATCGGTCCGGGGCAACGGCCCGATGCTGCCCAGGCGGCGGTGCGCGGATGAACCTCTTTGAGCAGACTGCGGCGTGGTTCCTCGATCCGGTCAACTGGAACGGACCGGCAGGCATTCCGGCCAGGCTGGCCGAGCACCTGTTCTACTGTGGCCTGACCCTGGTGATCGCCGCTGCCATTGCCGTGCCGCTGGGACTGTTCGTCGGCCACACCGGAAGGGGGCGCGTCGCCGTCGTCGGGCTGGCCAGCGGGCTGCGGGCGCTGCCCACGCTGGGCCTGCTGACCCTGTTCGTCATCCTGATGGGCCTTGGCCTCATGCCGCCGATCTATGCGCTGGTGATCCTGGCCATTCCGCCGCTGCTGGCAGGCACCTATTCCGGGATTGCCGCCGTCGACCGCCCGCTGGTGGACGCTGCACGCGCGATGGGCATGACCGAGCGGCAGGTGCTGTTCCGTGCCGAAGTGCCGAACGCGCTGCCGGTGCTGCTGGGCGGGGTGCGTGCCGCCGTGCTGCAGGTCATCGCCACGGTCTCGGTGGTCGCCTACATTAATCTCGGCGGCCTCGGCCGGTACCTGATCGACGGGCTTGCCGTCCGCGACCCGGTTCGCCTGTTCGCCGGCGCACTGCTGATCGCGGCGCTGGCACTGGTGACCGACGCCGTGTTGGCCTTGGTTCAGAAAGTCGCCGTATCGCCCGGCGTGCGCGGCGTCCCCTCCGGGTCAAAAGGCAGGACAAGTAAGGTTGGAGCAGCCAGTGCCGGCACATGAGGAGAAAAGCATGAAAAACCACCCCCGGATCAACGCACACAGCCAAGAACGCAGCAGGGGCCCGGCCGCCCGGCGGAGCGTGCTCGCGGCAGGAACGGCGGCCCTGGCGCTGGTATTGGCCGCCTGCGGCGGCGGCTCCAACCCGCTGCAGGAAGGGACGCCGGCGTCGGAGGGTAGCGCCGGCGGGTCCCTGGTGGTCGGGTCAAGCGGCGGCACGGAAAGCCAGATCATTGCCGAGCTCTATGCGGGTGCGCTGACCGCAGCCGGCTACGACGTCACCACCAAGCCGGGCATCGGCTCCCGGGAGGTCTACGTGAAGGCCGTCGAGGAAGGGTCCGTGGACGTTATCCCGGACTACAGCGGAAACTTGCTGCTGTTCCTGGACAGCGGCGCGACGGCGGCCTCCGCCCCGGACGTCATGGCGGCACTTCCGGCCGCCATGCCCGAGGGGCTCGGCGTGCTGGAGCCGGCAGCGGCGGAGAGCAAGGACGCGATGGTGGTAACCAAGGCAACGGCGGAGAAACACAAGCTGACCTCGATCGAGGACATGGCCCCGGTCTGCGGCGACCTGGTGATCGGAGCCAACCCGGAATTCGCCGAGCGCGAGTACGGACTGCCGGGACTGAAGGCTCACTACAACTGCGTCCCCAAGTCCTTCGAACCGATCAACGACTACGGTGGGCCGACCACGCTCAACGCGCTGATCACGGACAAGATCCAGGTGGCCGATATCTACACCACCACTCCGTCCATCGAGGACAACGACTTGGTGGTGCTTGAAGACCCGAAGAACAACTTCATTGCCCAGCAGGTGCTGCCGCTGGTCCGTACCGAGTCCGTGGACGACAAGGCAGCCAAGGTGCTCGACGAGGTCTCGGCGGCATTGACCACCGAGGACTTGATTGACCTCAACCGGCAGGTCAGCGGCGACGAGAAGCGCAATCCGGCCGACGCGGCTGCCGATTGGCTGGCACAGAAGGGCTTGGCCGACTAAGGCTTTGCCTCGAGTTCATGCACGCGCCGCTCCGGTCACCGGGGCGGCGCGTGCGGTGTGCGAAGATTTTTGAATGGCCGAGTTCAAGCAGTCCAATAAGCTCCACAACGTTCTCTACGACATCCGCGGGCCGCTGCTCGAGCACGCGCAGCGGATGGAGGCCGAGGGCCAGCGCATCCTCAAACTGAACATCGGCAACCCCGCGCCGTTCGGATTCGAGGCGCCGGACGCCATTCTGGTGGACGTGATCCGCAACCTGCCCACCGCGCAGGGCTACAGCGATTCGCGCGGCATTTTCTCCGCCAGGACCGCCGTGTCGCAGTACTACCAAACGCGCGGCATCCAGGAGATCGGCGTGGACGACGTCTACCTGGGCAACGGCGTCAGCGAGCTGATCACCATGAGCCTGCAGGCGCTGCTGAACAACGGCGACGAGGTGCTCATCCCGGCGCCCGACTACCCCCTCTGGACCGCCTCGGTGTCCCTGGCCGGCGGCCATCCGGTGCATTATCTCTGTGTCGAGGAAGAGGGCTGGCTGCCCGACCTGGAAGACATGGAACGGAAGATCACCCCCAACACCAAGGGAATCGTGATCATCAACCCGAACAACCCCACCGGGGCCGTCTATCCGCAGCACGTCCTCGAAGGCATGCTGGAACTGGCGCGCAAGCACAATCTGGTGGTGTTCTCGGACGAGATCTACGAGAAGATCCTCTACGAAGACGCCGAACATGTGAATACCGCGCTGCTGGCAGACGACGTGCTGGTCCTGACGTTCAGCGGGCTGTCCAAGGCCTACCGGGTCTGCGGTTTCCGCAGCGGCTGGATGGCCATCTCCGGGCCCAAGCATTTGGCCGGGGATTACATCGAAGGCATCAACCTGCTCACCAACATGCGGCTGTGCGCCAACGTACCGGCCCAGCATGCGATCCAGACCGCGTTGGGCGGACATCAGAGCATCAACGACCTGATCCTGCCCGGCGGCAGGCTGCTGGAGCAGCGCAACAAGGCCTATGAGCTGCTGAATGCCATCCCCGGAGTCAGCACCCAACAGGCCAAGGGGGCGCTCTACTTGTTCCCGAAGCTGGACCCGGAGGTTTATCCGATCAAGGACGACGAGCAGTTCGCGTTGGACCTGCTCAAGCAGCAGAAGATCCTGATCTCGCACGGGCGGGCGTTCAACTGGACGCAACCGGACCATTTCCGGCTGGTCACGTTGCCGAATGTGGACGTGTTGACCGAAGCCGTCGGGCGGATCGAGGAATTCCTGGCCGGGTACCGGCAGTAGCGGGCGCAGCCGGCGTAGCCGCCCTGCCCCCGCGTGGGTAGGCTTTCCCCACCGCGTGCCACGCGGGCCGTGCCGAAGGGAGGACCAAGGTGGACGAGCCAGATGTACCGGAGTTTTCGCGGAATCCGTCGGAGCTGCTGAGGGTCGGACCGGGCTTTGACCTGGCTGGCGTGGACACCGGCAGCACACCGGGTTTTGCCGGCGGCAAAGCCGAGGGCAAAGACCTGCTCAAGGCGTCCGACCGCCGCCTCTCCGAACTGCAGGAACGCCTCTTTGCGCAGAGCCGAGGCGGGGCGCGGGATGCTGTCCTGCTGGTGCTGCAAGGGATGGATACCTCAGGCAAGGGCGGGATCGTCCGGCACGTGGTTGGAGCGGCCGACCCGCAGGGCGTGTCGCATCATGCGTTTAAAGCCCCGACGCCGGAAGAACTGGCGCACGACTTTCTCTGGCGGGTGGAGCGGGAATTGCCGGGGCCGGGCCTGATCGGCGTCTTCGACCGGTCGCACTATGAAGACGTGCTCATCCACCGCGTGCACGGGCTCTCGTCCCGGGAGGTGGTGGAAGCACGGTACGGCCAGATCATCGACTTCGAGTCCTCGGTGGCCGGCAGGGGCATCCGGCTGGTCAAAGTCATGCTGCACCTGGGCAAGGACGAACAGGGCAAACGGCTGCTCGAGCGGCTGGACCGGGCGGACAAATACTGGAAGTACGATCCGGGCGACGTGGACGAACGCCGTTTCTGGGACGAATACCAGCAGGCCTACCAGGTGATGCTGGACCGGACCAGCACCGCCGAGGCGCCGTGGTTCGTGGTGCCGGCGGACAACAAGTGGTACGCGCGGATCGCCGTGCAGGAGCTTCTGCTGCAGGCACTGGAAGCCATCGACCCGCAGTGGCCACCGGCCCACTTCGACGTCGCCGCGGAAAAGGCCCGGCTGGCCGACTCGTAGCAGCGGGCGGAACGGCGGCAACTATCGAGGCAGGCGTCCGCGCAGTGGCGGACTCTCCGGCGGGGCAAACCTTCTGGTGGGCGTGCCGGGCGGGCTAGAGCGGAGAAACGGGGGAAATCGGGGATCCCGGAGTGCCGGCACTGCCTGCACTGAGCGGCGGCTGCCCGGCGTTGGTGGCAACGCGCGCCGCGTCCAAACGTTGGCGCGCACCTTCCAGCCAGGCCTCGCAGCGGGCGGCCAATGCTTCGCCGCGCTCCCACAGTGCGAGGGACTGCTCAAGGCTGGCGCCGCCGGCTTCCAGTTGGCTGACAACGGCTACCAGCTCTTCGCGTGCCTGTTCATAGGACAAGGACGCCACGTCGGACGGCACTGCTGGCTGCTCTGTCATCGGGTTCTCGCTTTCGCTGCAGGTAATTTTTGTTGGAGTCTGTGGGTATTCGGGAGCGGCGTCAGGGGAGTGTTTCGGCGGCGACCTCGCCTACCGCGAGGCGGAGGCGCAGCCGGGTACCGGCGGGAGCGTCGGCTGCATCGCGCAGCACGTGGCCATCCGGCAGCTGGGCCACGGCATAGCCGCGGTCCAGCGTGTTCTGGGGCGAAAGGGCACGAACCTGCGCTTTGAGGTGGGCAATCCGGTCCGTATCCCGGTGCACTGCCGTGGAGAGTGCTTGGTGGGCCCGTGAAATGAGCCGGTGGATGTCCTCTGTCCGGACATCCACCATGCCCGCAGGATTCGCCATCACCGGACGGCTCCGCAGGGTGGCCAACCGGTCCGTTTCGCGGTGGACCAGTTGCTCCACCCGCCGGGCCAGCATGGCGCGGGCCTGGCCGATCCGGTGCAGTTCCTCGCTGACGTCCGGGACAATGCGCTTGGCAGCATCAGTGGGCGTCGAGGCGCGCAGGTCTGCCACGTCGTCCAGCAGCGGACGGTCTGCTTCGTGCCCGATGGCGCTGACAATCGGCGTGGCTGCCGCGGCCACCGCGCGGACCAGATCTTCGTTGCTGAACGGCAGCAGATCCTCCAGCGATCCGCCTCCGCGGGCGATGACGATGACATCGACGTCCTGGCGGGCGTCGAGTTCCGCGACGGCCCGCATTACCTGGGCCACCGCGTTCACGCCCTGGACGGCAACCTCGCGCACCTCGAATTCGACGGCCGGCCAGCGCAGCGAGGCATTCCGGATGACGTCCTTCATGGCGTCGGAATCCCGGCCGGTGATGAGGCCGATGCGGTGCGGCAGCAGCGGCAGGCGCTGCTTGCGCGACGGGTCGAACAGGCCTTCGGCGGCCAGCGCCCGGCGCAGCCGCTCCAGCCTCACGAGCAGGTCTCCGAGCCCCACCGGCCGGATGTCGCGGGTCTGCATGGTCAGCCGGCCGGTCTTGATGTAAAGGTCCGGCTTGATCTGCGCCACCACGCGCGAGCCTGGTTCCAGTGGCATCTCCAGGCGGGCCATTACGCTGCCCCAGACCACCAGGCTGAAGGATGCCTCGGCGTCGGTGTCCCGCAGGGTCAGGTAGGTCGTTGAGTTCCGGCGGTTGAGCTCAATGACTTGGCCCTCAACCCAGGTGGGCGGCACGCGGTCGATGTGCATCTTGAGCTTCTGGGAGAGCATCCGCAGCGGCCAGGGGTTCTCCGCCGTGGTCTGGTTGGCCGTCGGGGGCAGGGTCGACTTCCCGGTGTCCGCGCCTTGGACCCCGCCTGACTCCATGAATTGCCCCCTCCGGCAGTGTGCATCCGTGTGCTTACGGCGGCTGCCGAAGACTCTACATTCTTACCAGCTATCCCCGTCATTCCGATTCTCTGTTGTACTAGGTACAAATGGGGCAGGGCTCGCGGGCCGCTGCCGGACCACCTGCTGGAAGCAAGGGACGGAGGTAGCAGTGCGCGCATTACTGGCCGTGCTGAGCGGGCTTCTGGCGGTGCTCCTCGCCGGCGCGGCGCTCTGCGGAGCCTGGGCAAACCAGCGCGTGTTCGATCGCGATGGGTTCGTGTCGCTGGCTGCACCTCTTGGCAGTGATGCGGACTTCCGTGCGGCGCTTGCCTCCGCGGTCACGGAAGAAATGGCCGGAAGCGCAGACCTGCCGGCAGGCCTGCGGGAGTTGGTGCGCCCCATCGTCGAGCGGACTGCCGGAGCGGTCACCGAACTGGACGGTTTTCCGCAGGCGCTGAATGAAACCCTGGCCAACTCGCACACCCTGACGTTTTCCGGCGGGGCGGAGTCAGAAGCCGGGATCACCTTGGATATTGCTCCCATTGTGGGCCTGGCGGTTACGCGGGTAGCGGACGCCCTGGGCGCCGATCTTCCGGTGCCGGAGCGAGTGCTGGTCCCGTTGGGCTCAGCCCAGACCGCGGACCAGCTGACTTTCTGGCAGGATCTGGCCGCGCAGTGGTGGGTGGCGGCGCTGGCTGCGGCCGCCGCGCTGGTGCTGATGCTGCTGGCCGCACGCCGCTCCACTACGGCACTGGCCTGGGCCGGTATTGGCGCGGCGCTGCTGGGCGGGATCCTCTGGCTGGCGGCAGTGCAGGCGCCGCCGCTGGCGGAGGGCGCGGCGGCCAGCAGCGAACTTGCGGCCACCTTTGTGGGGAGGCTTGCCGGGTTGGCGGTGGCGGATTTCCGTTCCTGGGCCATCGTTTTCGCCGGCGCCGGGCTGGTGGTTGCCGTGGCCGGTTTCACCCTGCGGGCCTTGCTGGGCGGGGACCGGCGGAAGAAGGCCACGGGCTAGCATAGAGGCATGGCCAGTACAGCAGTCTCCCTTTCCATGCCTACCGTTCCCCGCAAGCGACGCACTCCTGACGAGATCGCGTCAGCCACGCCCGTGGACGGCGACAAGAAGGTGTTGCTGGCAGCTCCCCGCGGATACTGTGCCGGCGTGGACCGTGCCGTGATCGCCGTCGAAAAGGCACTCGAGCACTACGGCCCGCCGGTCTATGTGCGCAAGCAGATCGTCCACAATGTGCATGTGGTGTCCACCCTGGAGGAAAAGGGCGCCATCTTCGTTGAAGAGACGGACGAGGTTCCGGAAGGGGCGCTGGTGGTCTTCTCAGCCCACGGCGTCAGCCCCGCCGTGGTGCAGTCTGCCGCGGACCGGCAGTTGCGCACCATCGACGCCACCTGCCCGCTGGTCACCAAGGTGCACCGCGAAGCGGTGCGCTTCGCCCGCGATGGCAACGAGATCCTCCTGATCGGTCACGAGGGGCACGAAGAAGTCGAAGGGACCTACGGCGAAGCCCCCGACCACACCACGATCGTCAACGACCCGGACGAGGCGCGGACCGTGCAGGTGCGCGACCCGAACAAACTAATCTGGCTCTCGCAGACGACGCTCTCCGTTGACGAGACCTTGGAAATCGTCTCCATCCTTCGCGAACGCTTCCCGGCTCTGCAGGATCCGCCCAGCGACGACATCTGCTACGCCACCTCCAACCGCCAGGCGGCGATCAAGAAGATCGCTCCGGAATCGGACCTGGTCATTGTGGTGGGCTCCGCGAACTCTTCCAACTCGGTCCGGCTGGTGGAGGTCGCCCTGGAATACGGCGCCAAAGCGGCCTACCGGGTTGACTTCGCCAATCAGGTGGACGAATCCTGGTTCGAGGGCGTGGCCAGCGTCGGCGTGACCTCGGGCGCCTCCGTGCCGGAGGTGCTGGTGCGCGAGGTCCTGAGCCTGCTGGCCGACTACGGCTACGGCGAGGTGGAGGAAGTGGTCACTGCCCAGGAGGACATTCTCTTCTCGCTGCCGAAGGAACTGCGCGCCACGCTCAAGGAACGCGGCGACGAATCGCGCGGCCTCGGCGGCAGGGTCACCCGCCCCACCAGCTAAAGCCTGCAGGGCAGCGGCCCCGGGCGGTTGCCCGGGGCCGCTGCACCGCAGGAGACTGAACCGGCGCGCTAGGCGGCCGGGTCCCTGTTCTCGATAAGTTCCGGGGCCGACAGCAGCCGGGGCGTATTCTCCAACGCTGCCGGCGCCGCGGGTTCCTCCAGCACCGTTGCGTCGAAGGCATTGATCTTCCGGGCGGTGGGCAGCACCCTCGACTCCAAGGTCCCGACGAACGAGTTGTACCGCTCGACCGAGCTCTTCAGCGATGAACCCAGCCGGGTCACGTGCTCGCCCAGCGTCCCGAGCCGCTCGTAGAGCTGCCGGGACAGGTCGAAGATCTCGCGGGCGTTGTCCTTGAGGACCTCCTGCCGCCAGGTAAACGCCACCGACTTCAGCGTGGCCAGCAGCGAGACGGGGGAGACCAAGGCAACGCTGCGGGCGAACGCGTGGTCCAGCAGGCCCGGATCAGCATGCAGGGCGGCGGACAGCACCGCTTCCGAGGGCAGGAAGCACAGCACCAACTCAGGTGAGGACTGCAGCTGCTCCCAATACCTCCGGCCCGCCAACGCATCCACATGTCCGCGCACGGCCTTGGCGTGGGCCGCCAGCAGGTCGGCACGTTGCTGCTGCTCGGCAGCCGATGCTGCCGCCGGGATCTCCTGGGCCTGAAGGTAGGCCCGCAGCGGCACCTTGGCGTCCGCGACGATGGACTTTCCGCCGGGCAGGCGGATCAGCATGTCCGGGCGGCCGGTCCGGTCGGCGCCGGCCAGGTGCACCTGCTCGTCAAAGTCCACGTGGGGGAGCATGCCAGCCGCTTCCACAACCCGGCGCAGCTGGACCTCGCCCCACTGCCCGCGGGCCGAGTTGGACTGCAACGCCGAGGCGAGCGTCTGCGTGGAACGCATCAGTGCCTCGTCACTGCGCTGGGCAGCGCGCAGCTGCTCGGCGAGCTGGCCAAACTGCTCTACACGGTCCCGTTCCAGCAGGCTGACCTGCTGCTGGACCAGCTTGAGCTTCTCCCCGACAGGGATCAGGGCGCGCAGCACCGTGTTCTCTTGCTCATCCTGGGCGGAGAGCTGCCGGTTCTGTTCGGCAAGCATCCGGCGTTCCGCCTCCACCCCGGCGAGACGGGTCGAGAGCTCTGCCAGCCGGTCGCCGTCGTGCTTTGAAGCGTCCTGCAGATCCGCCAGGCGGCGGCGCAAAAGGACAGCCATGGCCACGGCCCCGGCCGCGGCGCCAACGAACAAGGCCAGAAGTGCGAGAAGTACATGCGAAGCATCCATGCCTTCACGATGCCAGCTGCCTCGGACAAAACAGGGAACGCCGGTGCTTGTGTCCCGGCCACGGTATCCTTGACTACCGTGGCTCTAACTATTGGCATCGTCGGACTGCCCAACGTCGGCAAATCAACTCTCTTCAACGCGCTGACCCGCAATAACGTGCTCGCGGCGAACTACCCGTTCGCCACCATCGAGCCGAACGTCGGCGTGGTTTCCTTGCCGGACCCCCGGCTGGGCCAGCTGGCGGGGATCTTCGGGTCGCAGCGGATCCTTCCGGCAACCGTGTCCTTCGTGGACATCGCCGGCATCGTCAAGGGCGCGTCCGAAGGTGAAGGGCTGGGCAACCAGTTCCTGGCCAACATCCGCGAAGCGCAGGCCATTGCCCAGGTCATTCGCGTCTTCGACGACCCCGACGTAGTGCACGTGGACGGCAAGGTGGACCCGCGCTCGGACATGGAGACGATCAACACCGAGCTGATCCTGGCCGACCTGCAGACCCTGGAGAAGGCCATTCCGCGGGTGGAGAAGGAAGTCAAGATCAAGAAGCGCGACGCCGCGGAGCTGGCTGCCATGCAGGCGGCCCAGGCGGTGCTGGAGCGCGGCGACACCGTCTTCGCCTCTATGGAGAGCGACAAGCTGGACGTGGAGAACCTCAAGGAACTGAGCCTGCTCACCGCCAAGCCGTTCATCTACGTGTTCAACGTGGACGACGCCGTGCTCGGCAGCCCGGAGCGCCAGGCCGAACTGCGCGCGCTGGTGGAGCCGGCCGACTGCGTCTTCCTGGATGCCAAGCTGGAAGCCGACCTCGTGGAGCTCGACGAGGAAGAGGCCCGCGAGATGCTGGAGATGAACGGCCAGGACGAATCCGGGCTGGACCAGCTGGCGCGGGTTGGCTTCCACACCCTGGGCCTGCAGACCTACCTGACGGCCGGGCCGAAGGAAGCGCGCGCCTGGACCATCAACCGGGGCGACACCGCACCGCAGGCCGCCGGCGTCATCCACTCGGACTTCCAGCGCGGTTTCATCAAGGCCGAAGTCGTCTCGTTCGCCGACCTGGTCGACGCAGGATCCATGGCCGAGGCCAAGTCCCGCGGCAAGGTGCGGATCGAAGGCAAGGACTACGTCATGGTCGACGGCGACGTGGTTGAGTTCCGCTTCAATGTCTGACGGTCTGCCGGCTTGCCCGGAGTGCCACGAGGCGTTCAGCTACGAGCAGGGCGCCTTGCTGGTGTGCCCGATGTGCGGCCATGAATGGCCGAAAGACTCGGCCGAGGCCACGACGCCGGAGGCCGTTTCGATCAAGGACGCCGTTGGCAACATCCTCGCCGATGGTGACACGGTCACGATCGCCAAGGACCTCAAGGTCAAGGGCGCCGGTGGCGGTGTGGTGAAGGTCGGCACCAAGGTGCGCGGCATCCGGCTCATTGAGGACGGCGTGGGCGATCACGACATTGATGCGACCGTCCCCGGCTTTGGGCGGATGCAACTGAAGTCCAGCGTGGTGAAAAAGGTCCTCTGACCCCGCGGCCGTTCCCCGGGGATAGGGGTTTCGTCGTCGACGAGCCTGTTCACCACTGGAAGTCGCCCACTGTCGCTACTGGACAGGGCGAGTCAAATATTCTGGTCTTCGCGTGAAATTGCATCTTGAGCAGGCAATGGGGCCGTTGGCAGCCATGGGCCCCATTGCCTGCGGTGCGATGTTTTAGTAGCTGATCACGTGGGGCTGGCCGAGGTGTTTGAGGCCTTCGACACCGAATTCGAGGCCGTAGCCGGACTGCTTCGCGCCGCCGAACGGTACCCGCGGGTCCACGGCACCATGCTTGTTGATCCACACCGTGCCGGCCTGGATCCTGGCGGCGACCTCGCGGGCCTTGTCCTTATCGGATGACCATACAGAGGCGCCGAGGCCGACATTCAGGGCGTTGGCCATTTCAATGGCTTCGTCCACGCTGGAGTACTTGACGATCGGGAGTGCCGGGCCGAACTGTTCCTCGGCGACGAGCGGGTTGTCGTTGTCGATGTCGGCGACCAGGGTGGTGGGGTAGAAGTAGCCGGGCTGGCCCTGTTCGGGGTTGCCGCCGAGGACGATGCGGGCGCCGGAGTCCTTGGCCGCCTGGACCAGGTTGGCCACGATGTCGAACTGGTTTTTGTTTTGCAGCGGGCCAAGCACGTTGTTCTCGTCCAGGCCGACCCCCATGGGCGTGGCCTTCGCGGTTTCAGTTAGCGCGGTGACGACGTCTTCGTAGATGTCCTCGTGCACGTACAGGCGCTTTAGCGCGGCGCAGGTTTGGCCGGTGTTGATGAAGGCGCCCCAGAACAGGTCCTCGGCGATCGTCTGCGGGTCGGCATCGGGGAGCACGATGCCGGCGTCGTTGCCGCCGAGTTCCATGGTCAGCCGCTTGACGGTGTCGGCGGAGTTGCGGATGATCGCCTTGCCCGCGTCTGTGGAGCCGGTGAACATGATCTTCGCGATTCCGGGGTGTTCGACCAGCAGGTTGCCGACGGTCCGGTCGCCGGAGACTGCCTGCAATACGCGGCCAGGGAGTGCGGCGTTGAGGACGTGCACCAGCGCGAGGACCGACAGCGGTGTGGAGCTCGAGGGCTTCATCACGACGGTGTTGCCCATGCGCAGGGCCGGGGCCAGTTGCCAGACGCCGATCATCATCGGCCAGTTCCACGGCCCGATCGCGCCGACGACACCGAGGGGGCGGTAGTGCAGTTCGGCCCGGCCGCCGTCGTCGACCAGCACTTCAGGCTCGAGTTCGAAGGATGCCGTGGCGCGCAGCCAGGCGGTGCATGCCCCGACCTCGAAGCGGGCATTCGGCCCGTTCAGCGGCTTGCCCTGCTCCCGGGAGAGCAACTCCGCGAGGGCCTCGGCCGAAGCTTCGACGGCGTCGGCGGCACGGTTCAGATAAGCGCTGCGCTCCTCGTGTCCGAGGGCCGACCATCCCGGCTGCGCCTCACGGGCAGCGCTGACGGCTGCTTCGAGGTCCGCTGCCGTGTGTTCGGGCGCGCGGCCGACAAGTTCGCCGGTGGCCGGGTCCAGGATGTCGCGGCCGCCGGTAGACGGCTGGATGACAGCAAGCAGGTCGGCCGCGGTGGCGTAGCTGGCATGCGTGGTCGTCGTAATGCTCATAGTGCGTTCTTTCTTACAGATCGGGATGTGCGTGAGTTGCCTGTATCAGCGGACTGCAGGCTCAAAGTGTCATCGATTACTTGTGTCGGTCGAGCTTGCCAGTGACGGCGCGCGCGGTGTTCAGGCCGCTTTCGATCGCGCCGTCGATGAAGCCGCCCCAGCCGTTGGCGTAGTCGGAACCGGCGAGGAAAACGTTCCCTTCGGGTCGCTGCATTTCCTCGAGGCTTTCGGACAGGTAGCCGGTGTAGTGCATAGGCCAAGTGGACTTGGCGAACTCGTCGCCGACCCAGGAGTGTCCGGTGATCTCGAGGACCTCGATGCCGGGGACGAGCTTCTCGAGCACGGCCTGCGCAGCTTCCGTGTCTTCGACATCGACAGCGTGTCCGTCAGGTCCGAAGGCCACCAGGGTGGTGGTGTCCTCGTCGAAGTATTCCGACTGTACGAAGTTGATTGGCCAGTCCTCGGCTCCGAAGGCCACAAAACGGTCCCACTTGCCCTTGACCTTGATCCACAATTTCGCGCCCAAACCGGCCTGGCCACGCGCGGCGGCCGCTTGCTTGCCTTCCGAGAGCGCGGGCGAGAACTCAACTGAATCCAGTGCGTTCAGCGGCAACGTGACGATGACCGCCTTGGCCGAATGGACTGCTCCGTCCGCGGTGGTGACGGTGACCCCGGCGTCGTTCTGCTCTACTCGCTTGACGACGCTGTTGAGGTGCAGGTCCGCGGTGGTGTCCGCCAGGATCGCGGCGGCCAGGGCGGCCGTTCCGCCCTGCACCTTGTAGGTGGCGCACGCTTCGAACATGAGCATCCAGTCGCCGCTGGCCGCCGAGCACCAGCGCAGCGCCTGAGTGAAGGCCGCGTCTTCAATTTTTCCGTTGAAGTTCAGCGACCAGAAGGTGCGCAGAAGCTGGCGGGCTTCTTCGTCCAGGTTCAGCGCGTCGATCCGGCTGGAGACGCTCTCCTGGTCCACGCCCTTGACCGCGGGATTGCTCAGGGGCTGGTACGGCAACGGGATCAGTTCACGGGTTTGCTCCAACAGGCGCTTGTTGGGCTCGTCGATGATCTCCAGTACCCGTTCGGCTGGCCCCTCGTGCAGTTGTCCGTCGGCCCACCAATAGGCTTTCTCGAACTCCGGGCCGGCGACCACTCCGATGCCGTATCTGGTCATCTCGGCCCATACATGGGGCTGCACCCAGTGGACCCAGGTGCCTCCGAGTTCAAGGCCGCGGCCCATCCGCTCTTCCACCCAGGTGCGGCCGGCGATCCGGTCGCGTGCTTCGAGGATTTTGACGGTGCGCCCCTGCTGGGTGAGTTCGCGCGCCGCGGTGAGGCCGGCGAATCCGGCACCGATGATGAGGACGTCGGTGGTTGTGCTCATGGTGGTTCTCTTTCCGGTCCGGCTCAGCTGTAGACGAAGAATTCGACGGTGGGCTCGACGACGGTCCAGCGGGTCTTGGCTCCCTTGGAGAAGGAGGCCATGCTGCCGGCCTTCAGATCGAAGGTGTCACCGTCGAGGACTTCGATGTGGAGGTGGCCGGAGACGATGTAGATGGTCTCGTCTTCTTCGATCGGCAAATCAAACGGTTCCGGGGCGTCTTCGGGAGTGACATGCCAGATGCCGGACGCGAGGGCCTGGTTGCCGCCGTCGCCGTTGCGGCGCAGCCATTGGACCTGGCCGACTTCGAACTGTTCGTACTGGGTTTCGGTGTGGCCGGTGTGGAAAACGGGTGAGGTCATGGTGATCTCCGAGTGGGTCTAGTTGGTCGGTTCGGGGGTGGATACGGGATCTGCAGCCGGATACGCGGTGCGTCTCGGTTCGCGGAGCAACGGCAGCTTTTCCTGGCCGCGGCGACGAATGGCGTAGAGGACCAGGGAGAGCAACAGGATGCCGACGCCGATGGAGAGTTCCAGTGCTCCGCCGTAACCCGTGAGTTCGGAGGACAGCGAGCCAACTACCAGCACGACGGCACCGTAGATGGTTAGCGTGATGGCCAGTGGCATTGCGGTCCGCCCGGCACGGAAGGGTCGAGGCATCTGGGGGTGGTCTTTGCGCAGGATGATGAAGCCACTGACGGCCAACAGGATGGCCAGCAGGTAGCCGAGATTCGCCGCGACCAGGATCGAGATCGGGTTCGAGACGAAGATGATCAGCAGGATATTCATGACGACGGCGGTCAGGATCGCTCGGGCGGGTACTTGGTGCTTGTTGAGCTTCTCGAACTGCCGGGGAACCAGGCCGTCCAGAGCCGCGCCGTAGAGGGCACGGGAACCGTCTGCCATGCTGGCGTTGACTCCCATGAGCAGCGCGCCGATGGAGATGATCAGCATGATGTCCGCCATCGGGCCTGCGGGCAGGACGCTGGCGAAGGCGTTGACGAAGACGCCGCCAACGTCGGCCGCTGCGTCTTCGCGGGAGATCAGGCCGCCAACGCCCAGCGGAACCAAGGCGAACATGGCGAAGGTGTAGGCACCCGATGCGGACAGGGCGCGCTTGGCGTCCTTGCGTGACTTGTACTCCGGGGTGAAGGCGGCACACATTTCTGTGCCGTAGGCGGTCCAGCCCACCAGATACAGCCAGACAATCGCGTCCTGCCACCCGCCCCAGTGGTCGGCACCTTCGCCGCCCAGGCCCCAAGTGAGGTTCTCGACGTGCCAGTTACCGCTGATGATGGGCGAGACAACAAAGATCAGCAGCGGAATGACCAGCAGCGCACCGAGGAGTTTGTTCACCCAAGCGGCGGGTTGCGCACCGAAGAGATTAGGGACCATGATGGCCAGGATCAGGGCGATACCGATCAGTTGGCTCAGCCCGATCTGGGCGATCCCGAGGTCCAGCGCCCAGGTCTGGTCCGGGAACCAACGCGCCTGGATGATCGCGCCGGCGGTGAAGCTGACGACTGAAATGACCGCGGACCAGCCGAACCAGTAACCGAAAGTGGCCAGCGCACCGGCGGGCGCGAAACGTTCCTTCCATGCCTCGTGTGCATAGACGGGAACTCCACCCGGCTTGTTCGGGAACATGGACGCCATTTCGGCAAAGAGGTTGTTTTGGAGCCAGCCGATTCCTGCCGCCAGCGCCCAGATGAACAGTGCAGACAGTGCACCAATGGCGGCCATCGTGGCGCCGAAGGAGACAAACAATCCGCCGGAGACGGCCATGGCCAAGGCAAAAGCATCCTGCCAACGCAGCGTCTTGTGAAGTGACGGTTCCGCTGCCGGAACGGCGGCAGCGGGTGAGTTTGGGTTGGTCATCACGGGACCTTTCAATGAAGAATGCCGGAACTCGTCGACAAGTGGGTGTGAGGTGGGGCACGTCCTTACAACTATGCACCTGCTTAGTTGTGGTCGTCAATAGATTCGGAAGAGTTCTTTTACGGAGCGGCCGAGGCACTTAGGAGATCGGACCACCTGTGTAGATAGACTCGTTTCATGCCCAGTGGACGAGCACATAAATACGGCGACGGGCGGGAAGCCCTCTTGGCCGCCGTCGTAGGAGTCGTGGCCGAAAAAGGGCTGCGGGGCCTGACCTACCGCGCCGTTGCGGAGCGGGCAGGCGTGAACAACACGCTGATCTCCCACTACTTCGGTTCACGAAGCGCACTGCTGGAAGCGGCTATGGAATGGGCCTCTGCTCGGTCCATCCGTCTCAGCGATCTATCGGCCACTGAGGAAGTCGACGAGGATTTCGCTCGTGCCCTCGTGGAACTCGTCCAGGCAGAACCGGAGCTGCAGCTGTTCCAGTACGAAATGATCTTGGAATCCCGGCGAAAACCTGAACTCCGCCCCTCAGCGGTCAAGCTCTATGAGAACTACGTCGCCTCGATGCAGCAGGCGCTGCAGAAACACGGCTACCAAGACACGGGCCCATTGGCGCGCGCAATTTTCGCAGCCCTCGACGGCTTGGTCCTGCAGCAGCTGACAGTTGCCGATACCGATTCAATCCATGATGCGATCCTGCGAGTAGGGCAGATGCTGGAAAGGACGCCTCGCCAGCAGAGGTCAGGCGTAGAAAAATCACATCCGGCTCCCAAGCAACCAGTTGGGTAGTACAAGGGTGAAAGCTATATGCCGCGGATGTCGGCGGCGACTCGCTGGGATGCACCCGTCAGGCAGTTAGTCAGTCGGTGGACTCGGTGAGAATCAGGCCGGCCCCGGGCAGGGCTATATCGTTGACGTCGAATTCTGGCGCTGCTTGTACAGGCAGACCTGCCAACGGCTGCCTGCTAAGAGGTTATTCAGCTACGGAACGAGTGGAGTTTAGGTTTGCGCTGTAACGTCTGGTGCCGTCTCCAAGTGTCGGGTGGTATCGCAACTAGCGTGGCGGCAAGCCCAGCCGGGTCGGGGCTTTTTGGAGTTCTTACCTGACTCCAGTGAATAGGTCGCTCCCTCTCGCAGTCTGTGAATGAGCCCGGCGACCTCGTGACTGGGTATTTGTTATGTCAACTGTGATCTGTGCGACACTGAGTTGGCGGCTCCCCGTGATGATGCCCGGCCAGTTGTGGGAACCCAGGCTGAAGATCTCCGCTAGCGGACGCCGTGACGTTCGAATTCCACGTATGGGGGACTGCTATGCAGCATCGGTTTGGAGACAGCGATAACGCGCACCGGGTCGACGATGCGGACGGGTGGGGTCAGCGCGTTGCCACGGCCTTCGTCCCGGCAAGGATCGACACATGGGACACTTCCTTCAAGGCTTCGATGCGCACCGTCGAACAGGGGCGCCTGCGTCTGTCCCGGGTGAGCGCCTCGACGCATGTGCTCGATAGGACGGCCCATCACTTGAGGGTCGGGGACCCGCAGCACTACGTGCTGTGTCTGCATCTATCAGGTTCAGCCGTTGTCATCCAGGAAGGCCGTATGGCACAACTGGGGCCTGGCGATGCGACCGTCTATGACACATCGAAGCCCTACACGCTGGAGTTTGACGGTCCCTTCGAAGGTCTGGGAGTTGTAGTTCCCGCAGAACTTGTCGCCATTAAACCCACGCAAATAAATCCGTTGTTGGCCCACCACATGCCCGGTTCCGACCCGGTCGTGTCCGTGGTGCTGGAGACCATCGCGGGCATGGAAGGCCGTCTTGCCCTGTTGCCCGCCTTTGTCCAGCACCGCCTGGGGCAGAACGTGGCAAACCTTTTTGAGACTCTATGTACCCATATGGGAACCGAACTGGGAGCACTGAAGGGCGATCCGAGACTGGAACAGTGGAATGCGGTGGTGTCTTGGATTGAGGACCACTTGGCCGACCCGGATCTAGATCCATTGATGATCGCGGATGCTTGCTTCATGTCGGTGCGGTCGTTGCATAACCTTGCCCGTGACGCGGGCACGAGCGTTGCTGTATGGATCCGCCACCGTCGTTTGGAAAAGTGTCGGGCGGATCTGTCCAACCCGGCCTTGAAGCACCTGAGCGTGGGCGCCATCGGGTCCCGGTGGGGCTTCGTGCATGCGACGCATTTCTCCACCCTCTTTCGGGCCGAGATGGGGATGACGCCGCGCGCCTACCGCCAGGAATGCTTCGCGAACCAGTCTTCGCGCTGAGATGTCATCGAGGTGCACGGACCTTGAAGAATGAGGTCCTGTGACCGACGTAACGTCGAGGGAAACGCCACCGATTAGAGCGTTTTGGTGGAAGGACCTGAGACATGAACACAAACATCGAAGTTCCGGCGAACTACCTGGTCGTTGGAGCCGGACCCAGCGGACTGATCGCCGCAAGAGCGCTGCTCAAGGCTGACGTTGAAGTAGAGATTGTCGAACGACACTCGGCACCGGGCGGGATCTGGGACATCGACAGCGCCGGTTCTCCCATGTACGAGACCTGCCATTTCATCACGAGCAAGTGGCTGGGCGGTTTCCTGGATTTCCCGATGCCGGACGACTACCCGATGTACCCCTCGTGGCGCCTGGTGCTGCAGTACATCCGCCAAATGTCCGATGCCTACGGTCTCACTGAACGCACGCGCTTTGGGCTCGAGGTGGTCGAGGCCAGGCCGACCCTCGTCTCCGACACGGATGCCTGGACGGTCCGTTTCAGCGACGGCAGCGAACGGCTCTACCGGGGCGTGGTCTATGCCGGTGGGCAGCAGTGGCTTCCGTTCAAGCCGGATTTCGAGGGCGAGGAGGAGTTCCAGGGGGCGATCATCACCGGCAACCGCTATAAGGATCCGGCGCAGTTCAAGGGCAAGCGGGTGCTCATCGTCGGCGCCGGAAACTCCGGAGTGGACATCGCCGTCGACGCCGCCGAACATGCTGAGGCCGCGTTCCTGTCGACGCGCCGTGCCTACCATTTCCTCCCCAAGCAGGTCTTCGGAGTGCCCACCCCGGACCTGCTTAACGGCAAGGTGGATCTGCCGTCCGTCCCCGGTGTGGCGGACGGGCTGGAGCTGATCGACATCATCAACCTCGCTCTCTCCACGGTGGGCGACCTGAGCCATTACGGCCTGCCCAAGCCCGAGGGCGTTGTCCTAGGGTCGACCCAGCCGATCGTCAGCGACCTGGTGCTGCACTGCTTCTCCCACGGCACGCTGAAGCACCGGCCCAACATCAAGCGCTTCCACGCCACCGATGTGGAGTTCGACGACGGAAGCCGCGAAGAGATCGACCTCGTGGTGTTCGCAACCGGCTACGACATCGACATCCCCTGGCTGCCCGAGGGCGCGGTCGACTATGAGGCGGGGCATCCGCACTTTCACCTTGGCGGCCTCGCCCTGAATGTCCCGAACCTCTACGGCATCGGGGTGCTGCACCCGAGCCGGGCGGACGCTTGGGCCACCTTCGACCAGCTGGCCCAGCTTGTCGTCGCGGACATCAAGGCCACCCTCACGGGCGAGAACGCTGAGGCGCTGCGTTACATCCGCGAGGAGTTCCGGCCCAATCTGAAGGGCGACTTCCCGTTCCTGGACGTGCGCCGCAACGTTAACCAGGTGGATGTTGCCCTTCTGGACCAACTGATCTCCGACCTGGAGACAAAATTCGGAATCACGGTGCCGAGACGGCAGACCCCCGGGTTCTATGACTCGGTTCGGCGTCAGTACGTAACCGTCTAAAGGAGCTTTGATGAATCAGCAATTGCCCCCCGTCGCCGAAGTTACGGGCACGCATAGCGGACTGGGTGCGGAAATCCGCGAGGCGTTCTCCCGGGCCCTCGCCCGCTCTAAGGGCGGCGCCCAGTTGGTGGTCACCCGGAACGGTGAGACGCTCGTGGACTTGGCCGGCGGCTCGATAAGCCAGGACACCCCGGTTCAGGTGTACTCCGTGTCGAAGCTGGTCGTCGCCATCGCGGCCGCCCACGCCCATGGGCACGGCGTCCTTGACCTGGACCAGCCGCTTGCCGAGACGTGGCCGGCCTTCGACCGCGATGCGGCCCGGACGATCACCGCGCGCATGGTCCTGAACCATTCGAGCGGCATCAACGCCGTCGACAAGCCACTGTCCCTCGAGGACCTGGTCGCCGGTGCCTTGGATGACGCGGTCGCTGCCCAGGATCCGCATTGGGAACCCGGGACCGAGCATGGTTACGGCGCTTTCACGTTCGGTGCCCTCATGTCAGGGGTTTTCAAGCACTCGGCCATGACATCGGTGCAGCAGTACGTTGCTGAACACGTCACAGGCCCGGCCGGAGCCAATTTCTGGTTCGGTGCGCCGGACGGGATCCTGTCTACCTTGGCGCCTCTGACGTTCGACTCGCCGATCCTCACCGAGGGCCAGGTCGCCGCGATGATGGCCGGACGGGCCATTGCAGACGGGTCGATGCTCCCGATCCTCACGGATTCCCCGGGCTTCTTCTCGGACCGGCGGGTCATTCAGTCTGACTGGCCGGCCATGTCTGGGATCAGCACGGCGCGGGACCTGGCGAAGATCCTCAACGCGGTCCTCGGCCATGGGACGGAAGAGCCGGTCCTGTCGACGGCGGAGCTGCAGGACATGATCGCGGAACAGCGGCACGGGATGGACCGCACGCTGGCCCACGTCACCCGCTATGGTTCCGGCGTGGAACTGGCGCACGGGCACTTCCCTTACTTCGGCGGCCGTTCCTTTGGGCATCAGGGTGCGGGCGGTTCCGTCGCGGCGGTGGATCCAGACTCCGGTCTGGTGTCGGTTTACACTTCCACGCATACGGCGAGCACGGTCGGAGGATCGGATGCGGCGCTGACGTTGCTGGCTGCCACCCGACAGGTGGTGAACCAGTGGTGAGGTCGGCCTTTTTCCCGGAGGTGGGGCGGGTAACCGTCGCAGAGTTGCCCGATCCGGAGCTGCTGAATCCGACGGACGCCCTGATCCGGGTTCATGCGGCAGCCATCTGCGGGAGCGACCTGCACATCCGCGCCGGCCACATCACTCCCGAGACCGGTTTCCCGATCGGCCACGAATACGTCGGTGAGATCGAGGCCCTCGGGTCCGCCGTGACGAGGTTCTCAATCGGAGACCGCGTCACCGGGCCGGCGGCGCCCTACTGCCGCTCGTGCGAGATGTGCCAGCGGGGACAGCACCAGCTGTGCCAGCGCGGGGGAATCCTCGGATCGGGCCCGGCCATGGGCGGGCTCGACGGCGCCCAGGCGGAGCTGATCCGCGTGCCGTGGGCTGATCAGAGCCTGGTCAAGGTGCCGGAGGAAGTGAGCGACGCCGCGGCGATTGCCGTGGCGGACATCCTTTCAACGGGTTGGTCCGGTGTCCGCCAGGCCCGGCCCCAACCGGGCGAGACCCTCGCGGTGTTCGGCTGCGGACCGGTCGGCCTGTCGGCGGTGCACACGGCCAAGCGGATCTCCGCGGCCAGCCAGGTGATCGCCGTCGACCCGGTGGAGTCCCGCCGCCGGCTCGCCCGAAAGCTCGGAGCTGACGCGGTTATGGCTCCCGACGACGCCACGGTCGAGGTTATCCGGGACCTGACCCGCGGCGTCGGAGCAGCGGCCGTGGTCGACGCAGCTGGCGTCCAGTCGACGATGGACATGGCCTGCGAGGTCGTGGCTGTCGGAGGCAGGATCGCAGAACTCGGCATCGCGTCGCAGCCCTTCACGCTGGACTTCGGCCGCCTGCTCATGAAGAACGCGACGATCTGGACCGGGCTGGGCGACCTGACCCGGATGAACGAGCTCATGGCACTCGTCGGCGACGGGACGCTTGATCCGAACCCCATGTTCACCCATTCGTGCACGCTCGACGAGCTGCCCGCCATGTACGACCGGCTCGCCGAGGGCGACCCGGAGATCGTGAAGGTCCTTGTCACGGTCGAAGGAAACAAGACTGCAGGAGAAGCAACATGAAAGTCGACGCGCTGATTGTCGAAGGCAAGAACGAACCCTTCGTACGCGAACAGATCGAACTGGACGCCCCGGGGCGGGGGGAGATCCTGGTCAAGGTGGTGGCAACCGGTGTCTGCCACACCGACCTCAACACCCAATCCGGCGATATGCCGCTTCCGCTGCCCGGCGTCCTCGGCCACGAAGGGGCCGGCATCGTCGAAGCCCTCGGCGACGGGGTCGACCACCTCGCCGTGGGCGACCACGTTGTTATGGGCTGGCCGTACTGCGGCCAGTGCCGCAACTGCCTGCGGGGCGAGCACCGCTACTGTGAGCGCATCGGCGAGGCGCTGTGTGGCGGCCACCGGCTCTCGGGACCCAAGGCCGGAGAATCCGGGTACCGGCGCGCCGACGGAACGGCCCTGTCCGGGCACTTCTTTGGACAGTCGTCGTTCGCGGAGTACTCCCTGGCCCCGGCATCCGCCGTGGTCAAGGTCGACAAAGCCATTCCGCTGAACCTGCTGGGGCCTCTGGCATGCGGCATCACCACCGGCGCCGGCGCCGTCTTTAACACTGCCGATCCGCAGGTGGGCGAATCCGTGGTCATTTTCGGGGCCGGTGCCGTCGGGCTGGCTGCGGTGATGGCCGCCAAGAACACCCCGGCCACGACCATCGTGGCCATCGACCTGCACGACTCTCGGCTCGATCTAGCAATGGAACTCGGCGCCACCCACGTGATCAACTCCGGCCGCGTTGACCCGGTCGAGGGGGTACTGCAGATTTGCGGTGGCGCCGCTGACTACGTGCTCGACTGCACGGGTGTAGTCCCGGTGATCGAGCAGGCCGCGGAGGCGGTGGGCATGCTGGGAACTCTGATACTCATCGGAGGCGCCCCGGCCGAGGCGCGGTTCTCCCTGGACCACCAGCGGACGTTGTTCGGGCGGCGCATCGTGGGCACGCTGGGCGGCTCCGCGAGTTCCGAACGACTCATCCCCGCCTTGATCCACCTCTACCGTCAAGGCCGGTTCCCGTTCGACCGGCTCGTGAAGTTCTACGACTTCGATCAGATTGACCAGGCGGTCGCCGATTCCAAGAGCGGCGAGACCATTAAGGCCGTCCTCAACATCGCCTGACCAACGCCGTATCCGGTCCCGGGCTGCTGTCCGACGAAAGGGCGGAATCCCGGGACCGCCGGGCCGGCTAACCAAAACCCAGCCTACGGCCAAGCCCCGCCGCAGCCCGCGCAGGGGCTTGAAAACTGTGCCCATTTGCAGCTCGGTGCCGACCGGCATGGGACCTGCGCTGAGATGCAAATTGCGTGCACTGGATCGAAATCGGCACTGCCTAGTCTTCTAGAAACCGTATGACACACCTCACTTCCACGGTCCCTGCCTCTCCGCAGGATCGTGGAACACCATCAGTAAGGAAAATCATGAATTCTCGGCGTTTTCGGATGGCCGCAGCTGCTTCGGCTGCAGCCACCCTGCTTATGGCGACCGGATGCGCGGGCGCCGCATCGTCCGGCACGGACAACGCGGCGACCGGTGAACCGATCGTCGTGTCCGCGCTCAGCGGCTTGTCCTTCTTTCCGGAAGCCTCTCAAGCGGCAGAAGCCGTTTTTGAGGACTACAATGCCGCCGGCGGCCTGAACGGCCGCCCGATCCAGTACAGCGTGATCGATGACAAGACTGATCCCGGAACTGCGGCCACCGCGGCCAAGGAAGCGCTCAACGCCGGCGCCATCGCCATGGTGGGCTCCGCGTCGCTCGTGGATTGCGCTGTCAACCACCGCGCCTTCGAGGACGCCGGAGTGGTCAGCATTCCGGCGGTGGGAGCTGAACCTGAATGCGTAACCACTCCAAACATTGCCCCTGCCAACGCCGGGCCATTCTTCGACTCGTTCATGAGCCTCAGCCACGGATCGGGAGAACTCGGATTCGACAAGATCTGCGCAGTCATCACCACGGAACCGGCCTCGGCCAAACCTGCGGTTATTCAGTCGATCGAGGCCTGGGAGAAAGCCAGCGGCCAGTCGCTGGCCTACTTAGATGACAGCCTGACCCGCGGCCAGTCCAGCTACGCTGCGAACATCTCCCAGCTGCGCTCCCAGGACTGTGATGCAGTGTTCATCAACGATGTCGCCGACGCCGTCATCGGCTTCCTCGGCGAGGCGTCGAACCAAGGCCTGAACCTGCCGGTGTTGGCCACCACTGCCGTGTATTCCGACCAGTTCGCCCTCACCGCTAATTATCAGGGAGACATCTTCGTCCCCGCCGAGTTCGCACCCTACGGCGACGACGGCGAGACCACCAGCGAGTGGTCACAGGTCATGGACGAGCACAAGGTGGAAAAGACCTCCTTCGCCCAAGGCGGCTACCTGGCGGCCAAGTACTTCATCAGCATCCTCGAGTCCATCGAGGGCGAGCCGACGCGCGAGGCCTTCACGAAGGCGGCCACCGCGATGACGGAAAGCATCAACGACCCCATGGCCCAAGACGAATGGATTTTCGGTTCCGACACCGCCCACCACCCTAACCAGACGGTGTTCCCTGTGAAGCTTGCTGCCGGCCAGACGGCGTGGGAGGCAGTGGGGCCGGTGCTTGACGGTGAGGAGCGCGGCTGGGTTCCCACGCAGGCCGTCAAGAACTGACGGTCACGTCAAAGGCACGCCGGACAGGCCCACTCGAGGAGAATCATGGACCTCATCTCATCCTTTGTCGTCGGTCTCAGCGCCGGCACCATTTACGCCACCTTCGGGGTCTTGCTGACCCTGATGGCACTGCTAACGCGGGTGATCAACTTCGCTCAGATCGCCGTCGGAGTCTTTGCCGCCTACCTGTCGCTGAGCCTGATCGGGCCTGACGGTTCCACTCTGGGACGGGCGGCACTGGCTATCGCGGCCGCGGCCGCGGTCTCTGTCATCGTGGGCTGGGTAGTCAGCCGCTGGCTGGGGCAGGCCTCAGCGACCGCCCGTTCCGCGGTGACGGTTGCCGTCCTGATGGGCTTGTTGTCGATGTCGGCCATCTTCTTCGGCACCCGGCCGCAGCCGCTGGCACCCCTGTTCGTCGGCCCCGCCTGGAGCAGCGGAGGCATCGTCGTCACCAAGGCAGGGGTGGCCATGCTGGTACTCGGGGTGGCCGTTGCCGGGATGGCGCGGCTGCTCTTGGGCTACACGTCGGTGGGGATCCGGCTGCGGGCCATATCCGACCACCCGCGCGCCGCCGCCCTGCTAAAGGTCAACGTGACCGGGTGGCAGGTCGCCGTTTGGGCGGTCTCGGGAGCCATCTCCGGACTGGTGGTGTTCATGCTGGGCAGCGCCCAGGTCTCCAGCGCCTCCTCCATGGTGAATCTGATGGTACCGGCCGCCGCCGCGGCTCTGGTCGGCGCTTTCAGGAACCTAGAACTGACCATCATAGGGGGACTGCTCATCGGCGGACTCCAGGGGCTCTTCACAGCGTTCCCGGATCTGGTGAACCTCAAGGACTGGGTCCCGATCCTGTCCGTCATCGTTTTCCTGCTATGGAACCAGCGGAAGGAGAAGTGGGATGCTGCGCGTTGAACAACTGCTCTCGGGCAAGAACGGGTTGCTCCTTGCGTGCGGTGCCGGGCTGGTCCTGGCAATGGCACTCGGGTTCGCGCTGCCCGCCTACTGGGTCTTCGTGGGAACATCGGTGCTCATCGCCTGGATCTCGCTTGCCGGGTTGGGGGTCGTCACCGGCACTGCGGGCATGATGGCTCTGTGCCAACTGTCCTTCGCGGCCATCGGCGCCTGGGTGCTGGAATACCTGCTCCTGGAGCAGCAGCTGGCCTCGTCGCTGGGATTGCTCGCCTTCCCGTTGGCGTTGTTGGCCAGCGGCATCATGGCTAGCCTGGTGGGCGTCGTCGTCGGGCTCCCGGCGTTGCGGTTGCGCGGTGTGAATCTCGCAGTCGTCACCCTCGGCATCGCCGCTGCCGTCGACCTGACCTTCCAGCGCACCGCCTTCCCGGATGCTGCTTCCGTGGAGCGGATCGAGCGGCCCTTCGGTATCGCCTTTTCCGACGCCGGAGACCGGGAGTACTTCATCTTCACAGCCGTGGTGACGTTGCTGGTGGTGCTGGCCGTGGGCCTGCTGCAGCGTGGGCGCTGGGGTTCGGCGTGGCGTGCCGTGGCATTCTCGGAACGTGGCGCCGCGTCTGTTGGCCAAAGCGTCACCCGGGCCAAGCTCACCGCCTTCGCAACCTCGGCATTCGTGGGAGGTATCGCTGGAGGGCTGACTGTCGGACAGATCGCACAGGTCAACTTCACCACCTTCCAGACCATCGGATCCTTGGGACTGTATGTGCTGAGCATCGTCGTCGGGGCGCACTTCCTCGAGATGGCGTTACTCGGCGCCGTGGTGTTCGTCTTGCTTCCGGAACTGCTCAAGCGGGTCGGAGTTCCCTTGGAATGGTCCAACGTGGCTTTTTCGTTGCTCGGCATCCAGGCGCTGACCATGAACTCGAGCCTCGGAGCGGACCTGCGAAACGCGCTCGTGAAACGGCGCCGCGCCCGCGGCCTGCAGCAGACCGACTCGCGGCTGGCCGGCCTTGAACCCCTCCGGAGCCAGCTGCCCCGGGGGAGCGGCAAAGTGCTGCTCGACGTGCGGAACCTGACGGTGCAGTTCGGCGCCCTGAAGGCGCTCAACGATGTCAGCTTCAGCGTCCGCGAGGGATCCATCATGGGCCTGATCGGGCCTAATGGGGCAGGGAAGTCGACCACCATCGACGCGCTCACCGGCTTCGTGTCAAACCACGACGGCGTGATCCTGCTCGGGGATACACCAATCCAGGCCGTACCGCCTCACCAGCGGGCCCATCTGGGCCTGCGGCGAACGTTCCAACAAGACCGTGTGCCGCCTACAATGACGGTCGGCGCTTACGTCCGCTTTGTCGCAGGGGCCTCGGCTGGCCAGCAGGAAGTGAGGGCGGCCTTGGATTTCCTCGGTTGTCCGGAATCCGGAACACCGCTGCAGATGGTCGACGTGGGAACGCGCCGCCTGATCGAGGTCGCGGCCTCCCTGGCCGCGCGGCCCAAACTGCTGCTGTTGGACGAGCCGGCCGCCGGGCTGTCCCACGAGGAACATCTCAGGTTTGCCGAACGGCTGCGGCAGATTCCCGAGCGGTTCGGTGTCACGCTGCTGGTGATTGAGCACGACCTGGATCTGGTACGCAGTGTCTGCACGGAGGTCACCGTTTTGAACTTCGGCCAGGTCATCGCGCGTGGGCCGTCCGAGGAGGTCTTCAGCAACCCGGAAGTCCAGGCAGCCTACATGGGAGAGGTCGAATCCAAATGACGCTCAAGCTCGAAAACGTTGCCGTCCGTCGCGGCATCGGGCCCGTTGTCCACGATGTCTCTTTCCAGGTGGGCCCCGGCCAGGTTGCGACACTGGTGGGCCCCAATGGTGCGGGCAAAACCAGCCTGCTCGAGGCCATTTCAGGAATCCTGCGCACATACGACGGCCTCATCGCCAGCGATGGCACCGACCTCCGGCCGGCGTCACCGCGGTCACGGTCACGGAACGGCATTCAACATGTTGAGCAGGGCAGGGCGATCTTCCCTTCGCTGACGGTCCGCGAGACGATGCGGCTCGCCACCAAGGACTCCTCTGCCATCGACCGCGCCATAGGGCTCTTCCCCGAACTCCACAAACGCCTCGATTCCCCGACCGCACTCCTGTCCGGCGGAGAGCAACAAATGGTCGTCCTGGCACGATCGATCCTCGCCGAACCCAAGTATCTGCTGATCGACGAGATGTCCCTGGGCTTGGCGCCAGTCGTCTTTCGCCGCCTCTTGCCCGTCATTCGCCAGATCGCCGACTCAGGCGTCGGCGTCGTCCTGGTGGAACAGTTCGCGCATCTGGCCCTGAACATCGCGGACGAGGCCCTCGTTATCGCCAACGGTGCCGTAACCTTCCAAGGCGACCCGCAGGAACTCCTTGCGGACGAGACGCTCCTGCACAATGCCTATCTGGGGGTTGCCTCTTAGCGCCCACAGTCCACACCTCCTCCATCCCGTTCCCGCGCGACGCCGGCCGGCACCGCTCCCAGGCGGCGGGACCCTTCCAAAGGAGCACGCCGGCTGCCGCACTCCTGTGACCCCACCGACAGGGGATATCCAGGACTCAAGTACGGTTGAAATGTTCAGTCAGACTCAAGGAGTACCACTCATGACCACCAACACCTTGGAATCCACCGCGACCTTCGCCGGTCAACCTGTGGACGCGCAGTTCATTGCCGGCCAGTGGCGGACCGGCCGCTCGGAGAAGGTGAACACTGACATCAACCCGTTCGATGATTCCGTGGTTGCCGAGATCCGCCAGGCCTCGGTAGAAGACCTAAACGAGGCCTACGAGGCCGCCGAGGCCGCCCAAGTGGACTGGGCGGCAACCGCCCCGTCCGAACGCGCGAAGATCATCCGCCGTGCCGCCGACATCCTCGAGGCGCGCCGCGAGGAAATAGTGTCCTGGCTGGTCAAGGAATCCGGCTCCACCGTCATCAAGGCCAACATCGAGGTCTCCCTGGCCGTCGGCATCACGCAAGAGTCCGCGTCCTTCCCGACCCGCGTGCACGGCACCATCCACCCCTCGAATACCCCTGACCGGGAAATGCGGGTCTACCGCAAGCCGGTTGGCGTGGTCGGTGTGATCAGCCCGTGGAACTTCCCGCTGCACCTGTCCCAGCGCTCGGTGGCCCCGGCGCTGGCGCTGGGCAACGCCGTCGTCATCAAGCCGGCCTCGGACACGCCGGTGACCGGCGGCCTGTTGATTGCCCGGATCTTCGAGGAGGCCGGTCTGCCGGCCGGCGTGCTGTCCGTGGTGGTTGGTGCCGGCTCGGAGATCGGCGATGAGTTCGTCGCGCATCCGGTGCCGCGGTTGATCTCCTTTACCGGTTCGACGCCGGTGGGCCAGAACGTGGGCAAGGTCGCCACCTCAGGGGAGCACCTGAAGAAGACCTCCCTGGAATTGGGCGGCAACGCTCCGCTCGTGGTACTGGACGACGCCGACCTCGACGCCGCCGTCGGCCAGGCCGTGCCTGGCACCTTCCTGCACTCGGGCCAGATCTGCATGTCCGTGAACCGGATCATCGTCCAGGCGCCGGTCTACGACGAGTTCGTTCAGAAGTTCTCAGGAGCTGCGAAGTCTGTACCGTTCGGCGATCCGGGTCAGGAGGGCACTCTGGTCGGTCCGGTGGTCAATGACTCCCAGTTGGAGGGCCTGAAGGCCAAGATCGCCGGAGCCAAGGAGGCCGGCGCCCGTGTGGTCGCCGGCGGCGACATCGAGGGCAGGGTAGTCCCGCCGCACGTGTTCGCTGACGTCACCCCGGAGATGGAGATCGCCCGCGAGGAGATCTTCGGCCCCATGGTCGCGATCCTCAAGGCCGACGACGAGGAGCACGCGCTAGAGCTGGCCAATGACCACGTCTACGGGCTGTCCTCGGCTGTGTTCACCCAGAACCTGGACCGCGGCGTGCGCTTTGCCCAGCGGGTCAAGGCCGGGATGACCTTCGTCAACGAGATGACCGTGCAGGACGAGGCCCACGTGGCCTTCGGCGGCGAACGCAATTCCGGGCTGGGCCGCTTCAACGGGGAATGGGCCATCGAGGAGTTCACCACCGCCCACACCATCGGCGTCAAACGACTCTGAACAGACCCCACCAAAGGCTGCCCGTCCGGACACATCGTCTGGGCGGGCAGCCTCCCTGTTTCCGAGCGAGAGCAGTGATAGAGCATGGACTGTGCCCAAGAGCCCCTGCCCAAGCAAGAATGTGGATTCGTCCCACACCCCGTCGACGGCAGCGCACTTTGAAGGTTATTCGGCCACGGAACGTGGTGGAATTTAGGTTTGCGCTCTAACCTCTGGCCCTGACGAGTCGATCGGGCGCTTGACGATAACGACATGCACATCAGAACGACCAGGGCAGTCTATGTGGCCTAATAGGGGGCACTCGACAACTGCGGCTGCGCTCACATCTCTGAGACGACTAGCTTTAGAGCACGCTGCTTCTACTTTTCGGGGTATTCCTCGGGTGAGGGTGAAGCGTCTTCCATCAGCGCCCACAGTTCGCGGTCCTGCGCCTCATATCCCGGTTGCCCGACGTTCTCGAAGGCGTTGCTCGGCAGTTGGAACGTATAGGCGCCGTTGTTGAGCTTCTCACCCTGCCTGCCCTGTCGCATCGACTCAAGCATTTTCTCGACGATGACGGGATCGACACCTCGCATGACGTGACGCATTCGCTCGATCTCGTCCTCGGTCGCCGGCGGTACGTCCTCCTGTTGGCTGCGCTGCCGCTTGCCCTCAATGTGCTCGCCGAGGCGCAGTTGCCAGCCGATTTGATGCACGTAGCCGATGACTGCACGAACGGCGTCGGCGTCGGCCACCTCCGTCGGTGTGACCGGATCGCCCTCCTCTGTGACGTCGACATAGAACCCTCGCTGCTTGAGCGTGTTGTGGTCCAGCTTCCATTCGTCGATCGTGCCGAGCACCCGAGCGTTCTCCTCCGGTGCCGGTGGTTCGGCCGCGAACCAGTACTCCTCGCGCACCAGGAAGTCGTGCACCGTCGCGAGCTTGAGCGTGTGCTGCGCCCACAGGTCTTGGAGTCGCTGGTCGACGAACAACTCTCCCTCCGGGGCTTGGACGATGCGCACCCGGCGCTCATGCAGCGCGATCGCCTTTCCCGACTCCTCCATGCCGAGTATCGCCAGCGACCGAGCGAGCGGGACGTTGTCGCGCTCGAGCATCGTCAGCGCGGCCGTCAGCAGCCGGTCTGCGTTCGCAAGTAGGGCATTCTGCAACGCGATAACTTGTGCGGGGGAGAGGTTTGCAGGAAGAACCTGTCTACGGGCCATACCTTAAGTCTCGCGCACGCCTCCGACAAGTTACTCTGCAGAGGTTGGTATGTAAGGGAACTCGGTTGCACTGGGTCCAGATTTAATGTCTAGTTCACACTCACCACGCAGGAGCAGTCGCCCACGGTCGCTTCAGGACCGCGCGGCACAAATATTCGGGTCTCTTCGGTAACTAGCATTTGGCGCGGGCAATGGAGCCGATTGCGGCGCGACCCCATTGCCCGCGGTATGGTGCTCAGTAGCTGATCACGTGGGGTTGGCCGAGGTGCTTGAGGCCTTCCACGCCGAATTCGAGGCCGTAGCCGGACTGCTTGGCACCGCCGAACGGGATCCGCGGGTCTACGGCGCCGTGCTTGTTGATCCACACGGTGCCGGCTTGGATCCGGGCGGCAACCTCCCGGGCCTTGTCCTTGTCGGAGGACCAGACGGAGGCGCCCAGCCCGACTTCGAGGGCGTTGGCCATGTGAATGGCTTCGTCCACGCTGGAGTACTTGACGATCGGCAGGGCCGGGCCGAACTGCTCCTCGGCGACGAGCGGGTTGTCGTTGTTGATGTCAGCGATCAGGGTGGTGGGGTAGAAGTAGCCCGGCTGGCCCTCTTCGGGGTTGCCGCCGAGGACGATCCGGGCGCCGGAGTCCTTGGCCGCCTGGACCAGGTTCGCGACGATGTCGAACTGGTTTTTGTTCTGCAGCGGGCCGAGCACGTTGTTCTCGTCCAAGCCGATACCCATGGGCATGGCCTTTGCGGTTTCGGTCAGCGCGGTGACGACATCTTCGTAAATGTCCTCGTGCACGTACAGACGCTTCAGCGCGGCGCACGTCTGGCCGGTGTTGATGAACGCGCCCCAGAACAAATCCTGGGCGATCGCCCGCGGGTCGGCATCGGGGAGTACGATGCCGGCGTCGTTCCCGCCGAGTTCCATGGTCAGGCGCTTCACGGTATCTGCGGAGTTGCGGATGATCGCCTTGCCCGCGGCGGTTGAGCCGGTGAACATGATCTTCGCGATTCCGGGGTGTTCGACCAGCAGGTTGCCGACGGTCCGGTCTCCCGAGAATACGTGCAAGACGCCATCCGGGAGCGCGGTGTTCAGGGCGTGCACCAGCGCGAGGACCGACAGCGGCGTGGAGCTCGACGGCTTCATGACGACGGTGTTGCCCATGCGCAGGGCCGGGGCGAGCTGCCAGACGCCGATCATCATCGGCCAGTTCCACGGCCCGATTGCGCCGACCACACCGAGGGGTCGGTAGTGCAGTTCGGCGCGGCCGCCGTCGTCGTCGACCAGCACCTCCGGCTCGAGTTCGAAGGATGCCGTGGCGCGCAGCCAGGCAGCGCACGCCCCGACCTCGAAGCGGGCATTCGGCCCGTTCAGCGGCTTGCCCTGCTCCCGGGAGAGCAACTCGGCGAGGGCCTCTGCTGATGCTTCCACGGCGTCGGCGGCTCGGTTCAGGTAAGCGCTGCGCTCCTCGTGTCCGAGGGCAGCCCATCCAGGCTGCGCCTCCCGGGCAGCGTTGACGGCTGCTTCGAGGTCCGCAGCCGTGTGTTCGGGTGCCCGGCCTACGAGTTCACCGGTGGCGGGGTCGAAGATTTCGCGTCCACCGGTGGCTGGTTGGATGGCAGCGAGCAGATCTGCCGCTGTCTCGAACACGCGTTGCGTGGTTGCAGTGGTCATTTTTGTTCTCCTGTGCTCTTTTGAGTCTCTGGAAGTGCAGATGGAAGGGGTGGGGGCATTTTTCGGCATATGGTGAACCGATGAGTTTCGGCGAATGACTCGATGTTGGCGGTCTGCCGCCGGTGCAAAGTTCTTCGCTGTGCCAACACGGGGTGATGGCTTCATCAGACCTCCCAGTCGCTGGTGGCCCTTTGAAGCCTTCGGCGGCCCTCCCAGTGCGTGCTGACTCGGCTCCGCGCCGAGCTAGGCCCGAATGCCTGTAATGAATTCGGCGGCCTTTTCACCGATGAGGACTGCCGCCGCGTTTGTGTTGCCGGTGGGGACGAGCGGCATGACCGATGCGTCCGCAACGCGGACGCCGTTGAAACCGCGGACCTTCAAGCTGCGGGGGTCGACGACGGCGAGTTCGTCGAGGCCCATCTTGCAGGTGCCGACTTGGTGGTGGTAGGTGACGGCCGTTTCGCGGACGTAGCGTTCAAGGTCCTCGTCGCTGTCCGAGTACTCCGGTCCGGGATATACCTCTTCGGGCCCCCATTCGGTCAGGGCTGCGGTGCGGCCCATTTCGCGGCATTGGCGGACGGAGGCTGCGAGAGCACGGACGTCCTCTTCGGCGGTCAGCGCGCCCAGATCAATCTCGATTGGATCCTCGGCGTTGGGACCCGACAGCTTGATTTCACCACGACTGAGCGGACGGACGATGCCGCCGATCAGGGAGAAGCCGTTACTCGGGCCGGTCATTGAGTCCAGGAAGTACATGGGCAGGGAAAAGTGGATCGGCTGCGTATCCGGCACGGCCAGATCCGGGTTGCTCTTCCAGAAGTGGTGGGTCTCCGCAGCGCCCACCTGGGACGGCGGAACTTCCTTCCTCGTGGTGGTGAAGATGACCGGCGAGAGCAGGTGGTCGTGCAGGTTCTTGCCGACGCCGGGCAGGTCCAGGACCGGTTCGATGCCCGCTTCGCGCAGTTCTTCGGCGGGCCCGATGCCGGAACGCAGCAGCAGTTCCGGCGAGTTGATGGCGCCGGCAGCCAGGATGATTTCGCCCGCGGTCAGCGTCAGGATTCCACCGTCCTTGTGGTATTCGACGCCGGTGACGGTTCTATCCTCCATCAGGAGCCGGCGAACGTGGGCGCCGGTGATGAGGGTGAGGTTTTCATGTCCGACGACGGGCTTCAGGTAGGCGTGCCAGGTGTTGAACCGTTTGCCGTTGCGCACGTTCAACTGCATCTTGGAGGCGCCTTCGACGTCGCCCGAGTTGTAGTCTTCATTGAGCTTGACGCCGACTTCCAGCGCGGCCTCGAGGATGTCGTCCTGGACCGGGTTGCGCGGGAAATCCTTGACTACGTCGAGCGGGCCGGAAGCACCGCGCGTTTTGGAAGCACCGCCGTCGTAATTTTCAATGGCCTTGAAGACCGGCAGCACGTCGTCCCAGTTCCAGCCGGGGCAGCCGAGATAGGCCCAAGTGTCATAGTCCTGCTTGGCGCCGCGGACCCAGATAGTGGCATTCAGGGCGTGCGAGCCTCCGGTGACCTTGCCGCGCGGCAGGTGCAGTTTCCGGCCGCCGCAGGCTTCCTGCTCCGTGGTGTAGTAGTCCCAATCCTCCGGACCGTGCCAAAGGGCCCCGGCCGCGAAGACATCGGCTATGACTGGGTTGGTGTCCTCGCCGCCGGCCTCCAGCACGGCAACGGTCTTGCCCGCATCAATCAGTCGGCGGGCGATCACCGAGCCGGCTGAGCCTGCTCCGACCACGATGAAATCAAAATCAGGGGTTGTCATTGTCGACCTTTCTATTGCTTTGTGTGTTTCGTTTGCTTGTCATTACCCAAATTGTCGAGACACCACCTTGAGGCGTCCGTCTCGAGACCCGTCGTGCGCCCGCATTTCTTTGAACTGTCGGAGTAATTTTTCTAGAGGCTCCCGACGGTCTCCTCGCGTGTCGAGGAAGTCGATTCCTCGGTGCCGCCCCAGGTTGCCTTGCCTGTGCGCAGCAGCAAAGCGGTCAACACTGCGGCCAGCAGGCAGGCGAGCCCCAGGAGCCCGAGTGCCACATCGAGCCGTCCGCCGAGCGCTGCTGCCACAGCACCAATGATGATTGAGGTCGAGAACTGCCCGATCCACAAGGAAGTCTGCAAGGCCCCTGAGCCGGCACCCATGTGCTCTCGCGGCAAGCGCCCCACCATCCAGGCCACGAGAGTAGGCAGCATGAGGCCGGCGCCGAAGTTGGCGATGGCCGCGCCGACCACCGCCCCCACCGCAGTGGGTGCGAACCACACGACAATGAAACCGATGCCCGCGATGCTGAACGCGATAGTCAACAGCCGTGTCACACCGAGTCGAGCAACAGCCCGGAAGCCGAAAGAGGCTAGGGCCCCCGCAAAGGCCGTGATAGCTGAAGCCAGCCCGATAGCAGCGGGATCGGCCATGCCCAGAGCCGTCAGGACGAACGGCATGTGCACGACAACCGTGAAAAACACCAGGCCGCCAAAGAGCGTTACCAGGCACGGGACCAGGATCAAACGCCAGGGGGTGGGCACCTTTCGGACGCCCTCTGCCCGGCGTTCAGGCTCCCAGATGACGAAGAGGATGGCCACTCCGATGAGCAGGCTGATGCCGTAGAGCCAGAAAGGCGCCCGCCACCCGAACTGTCCCATGAGCCCGCCCACCAAGAGGAACACCGTAGCCGCGAGGGTGCTGATGCCTGCTTGGTAGCCGATGTATTTCTCGCGCTCCGGCCCCTGGAAGTATTCGGCCGTCAGTGCCAGGCAACCCGTGAGGATGAAGGCCTCGCAGATACCCAGGCCCGCCCGGGAAATCAGGATGGCCAGCAGGTTGTCTAGCCACAGTGGCGCGGTCCCGAAGCCTGCATAGAGGATCATCGCAGTCAGCAGTACCTTCTTCCGGCCGAGCCGGTCCAAAATGATTCCCGCGATGGACGACGTGACTGCGATCATCAGGGCAGGAATCGTAAGGATCAGCGGAATCAGGACGCCGACGCCGGGGGTAGATCCGAAAGCTCCAGCCATGCTGGGCAGGACTGGTGCGATCAGTACCGCGCCCAGGGCGGGCATACAGCTTGCGATGATCAGAGAGTAGCCCTGGACGGGCCCGGGCCGTCGGCCGAGGCCCCGGCTGTTGCCGGCCGTGGTGACACGGATTTCTGAAGCACTGTGGTTCATGGGATTCGTTCCTCACTAGGTGTGGAGGCGTCGCGATCGAACGCACTCCGTCAGACAGAGATGGTGCCTAATAACGCCTTGCGGGAGGTGGACGCCTACACACGGGCGCAGGTACGCCCCTTTTCAAGTGGCGACGAGGTCGTTCTCACGTACGTCATTGGCCGCCGGAAGGTCAGTGGGCTCCTCCCGAGGCGTACCTCCGGGGCGTCTCGGGTGCCCTCCAAAGAACACGCTGGTCAGATCGCGCTTTGGTCGTAGTCGTAGAATCCCTTCCCCGCAGCACGCCCCAACCGCCCCTTGTCAATGAAGTCGCGTTTGAGGATCTCCGCAAACTCCCGAAGTTCTGCGTCCTCGCTGCGGGAATTGAGGTTGTAGGGCGTTTCCATGCCGATGATGTCGTGGATTTCGAAAGGGCCGAAGGGTGAACCCGTGGCCGTGCGCCAGGTGGAGTCGATATCCGCTGGAGCAGCGACGTCGCGCACGTACAGTTTCGCGGCCGCCGTCATGAACGGAATCAGCAGCGAGTTCACGATGTAACCGGGCTGTTCCTTCTTAAGTACCACCGGGATCATTCCGATCTCGTCGGCGAACTTGGCCACTGCGTCCACGTGCTGCGGGGCGGTGCCGGCATGCCCCATGACCTCGCCGATATTCTGACGCCAGATCTCGTTGGAGAAATGCAGAGCCAGAAACATCTCGGGGCGGCCGGTGGCGTCTGCGATGTCGCTCGGCAGAAGCGTGGAGGAATTGGTAGCGAAGACCGTATGTTCGGGTGCCGCTGCCCCGACCTTCGCCCATACATCGCGTTTGATCCCCAGCACCTCGGGGACCGCCTCAATCACGATGTCGGCGTCCTTCAAAGCATGGGCCAGATCACTTGAGGTGAGGATGCGTCCGGCAGCGGCATCGAGCTTTTCAATGGTGGCACCAGACAGATCGCGCAGGTAGAGCGGCTTGAGGTAGTCCCAGCGGGCCGGCAGTTTGGCAAGTATCTCGTTGCTGACGTCGCAGACAAGTACATCTTTGCCTTGATAGGCGGCTTGGAAAGCGATCTGTGATCCGAGGACACCTGCGCCGATTACGGTGAGGTTTTGCATACTTTCTCCCTTTTTCGTGTGGTCCTTGAATGTGTCGGCGTAAAACAGCGGATCAGAGCGCTTCGAAGAGTCCGGCGGCGCCCATGCCTCCGCCGATGCACATGGTCACAACGGCATGCTTGCCGCCGCGTTCCCGAGTGGCGTGCAGCGCGTGCCCGGCCATGCGGGCACCACTCATGCCGTAGGGATGGCCAACGGAGATTGCCCCGCCGTCGACGTTGAAACGTTCTGGGTCGATGCCCAGGGCGTCCCGACAGTAGAGCGTCTGGGAAGCGAATGCTTCGTTGAGTTCCCACAGGTCGATGTCGTCGACGGTCAAACCATGCCTTGCGAGCAGCTTGGGAACGGCGGTGACCGGGCCAATGCCCATCTCGTCAGGTGCGCAGCCGGTGACCGCGACACCATGGAAGATGCCGAGCGGTTCGAGGTCCCGGCGGGAGGCTTCGGCTGCTTCCATCAGAACAAGGGCGGCTGCCCCGTCGGAGAGCTGGGAAGCGTTGCCGGCAGTGACGCTGAAGCGCCCCGGGTGTCGCCCGTCCCGGTTCAAAACAGGACCGAGCCGGGCCAGTGTTTCGACGGTGGTTTCCGGGCGGTTGCCCTCGTCACGGCTCAAGGCCCCGGTCGAGTCGGCCGGCGCGTCGTCCTGCTGGCCGGGCTGGTGCAGGGGCAGCGGGACGATCTCGGCGTCGAAAGCGCCGCGCTCTTGGGCGGCGGCGGTGCGTCGCTGCGATTCGGCGGCGTAGAGGTCTTGAGCCTCGCGGGAGATGCCGTAGCGTCGGGCGACAACTTCGGCAGTCTGGAGCATGCTGTCGTAGATGCACGGAACATTGGCTTCCAGCCAGGGATCCTGGGCGCGGTGGGCATTGAAGTGCTGGTTCTGCACCAGGGACACGGATTCGGCTCCGCCGGCGACAACAATGTCAGCATCACCCCCTTCAATCATGCGGGCTCCGGCGGCAATGGCCATCAGACCGGAGGCGCATTGGCGGTCCACTGTCATGCCGGGCACGGTGACGGGCAGTCCGGCGCGCAGAGCCGCCTGCCGGGCCAGATTCATTCCCTGGGCGCCTTGTTGCAGTGCTGCGCCGAGGATGACATCGTCGACTTCCCCGGGTGCCAGCCCGGCGCGCTGGACCGCGTGGGTGATGGCGTGCCCGGCCAGAGTCTGGGCCGGGGTGTCGTTGAAGGATCCCTTGAATGCACGGCCGATAGGGCTGCGGGCATAAGACACAAGGACTGTTTGGCGCACGGTGGATCTCCAGATGAGTTAGCAGGGTTAGGCGAATGCCGAGGAGCCAGTCAGGGCCCGTCCGACTATCAAGGTGTTGATCTGGTGGGTGCCTTCAAAGGTGTAGATCGCTTCGGCATCCATGAAGTGCTTCATTACTTTGTTCTCCAGCACGATGCCGTTGCCTCCGAACACTTCCCGGCACAGGGCGACGGTCTGGCGGGCTTGGGAGGCGGCCATCAGTTTCACCAGTGAGGCATGCTCTTCTCTGAGTTCATCCCGGTCAGCCAGCCGGGCGGCTTGGACGAGAGCACCGACCGAAGACGTGATGTTCACCTCGGATCGGACCAGCAGGTCCTGCACGAGTTGGAACCGTGCCAGCGGACGGCCGAACTGATGGCGTTCCATCGCGTGGGACAAAGCCGCGTCGAACGCTCCGAGGGCGTTGCCCAGCGCTGTCCACGCAACCTCCAGGCGTGTGGACTTGAGCACTTCGGAGATGTGCCGGAAGGAACTGACGCCCGGCAGCCGGGCCGTGTCCGGAACCCGGACATCGGTCAGGGTGATATGGGCGTTCTGCACCGTGCGTAGGCTGAACTTGCCTTCGATCTTCTCGGCCGACCATCCGGGACTGTCCGTGGGCACGATGAATCCGAGAAAGCGGCCGTCCCCGCCCTGCTCCTTGGCCCAAACGACGGCCTGGTGGCCCCAGGTAGCGTTGCCGATCCACCGTTTGCAGCCATTGATGACCCAGTCCGTGCCGTCCTGGCGGGCAGTGGTAGTCATGCCACCGGCGATATCGGAGCCCGATCCCGGCTCGGTCAGCGCGAACGCGCCAACCAACTCGCCGCTGGCGACAGCGGGCAGGATGCGGGCTTGTTGCGAGGGGGAGCCGAAGCGGCGCACCGACAGCCCGAAGAGCGAGCCGCTGACGCCGGCAAAGGTAGCCAGAGAGGCGTCCTTGCGAGCGAGTTCCGCCGTGAGCATGCCGCGCAGCAGATGAGTGGGTTCCAGCCCGGTGTTCAGGTGCCGGCCCAGTTGTCCGGCTGCTGCCAAGGATCGGACGAGCTCGAACGGGAATTCAGCGTTCTCCCAGGCGTCGTTCAGCATCGCGTCATCCACGTCGGTTAGAAAGGAACGAAATTCTTCCAGCACCTCCCGCTCGAAAGGATCCAGCAACGTCTCGAAGAGCAACAGGTCATGAATCTGGGCGGTAGCGGTGGATGGCAGGCTCATAGCGGAACTCCTTGACGGCTGCGAAGATCGGTTTTCAGCAACTTGCCGGTTGAAGTGCGCGGCATGCGGTCGATGAACTCGATCTGCTTGGGAATTTTGAACCGAGACAGGGCGTTGCCCAGGGCCGCACGGATCTCCTCGCTCGTCAACCGGATTCCTGGTTCGGGAACGATGAAGGCTTTGCCTACCTCGCCCCACTGTTCATCAGGCACACCGATAACAGCGGCCTCGGCGACACCGGGGACGTTCAGCAAGGCGGACTCCACCTCCGCGGGGTACACATTCTCCCCGCCTGAGACGTACATGTCCTTGTACCGGTCCCGAATCCAGTAGTAACCCTCCTCGTCCTGCACGGCTGCATCACCAGTGCGGAACCAGCCGTCAGCAAACGCGGCAGCGGTAGCCTCGGGGCGCTGCCAGTACTCGCCGATCACGTTGGGTCCCATCGTCTGGATTTCACCGATTTCCCCGGGGGATGCCGGTCTGCCATTCGGTGCTACGAGGCGGACATCGACGAGGAACTGCGGTTTGCCGGCGGACCCGGCCTTCCGGATCCCGTCCTCTGCGGCAAGCTTGAGCACCGCCGGAGCGGTTTCGGTGAGGCCGTAGCCCTGCTGGACGGCCACGCCTCGTTCGGCCCAGACACGCAGAATGCGTTCCGGTACGGGGGCCCCGCCGACGACGATGGTGCGCAGCGAGGACAGGTCGGTTTGATTGAACAGGCGATGGTGGGCCAAGGCGTCGAGCATCGCCGGGACCGCGAACAGGCTTGTCACCCCCATGTCCTGGATCGCGGTGAATATCGCCTCCGGTTCTACGCGCCGGTGTACCACTATGGTGCCGCCCTTGAGAAACGCCGGAAGCACCAAGCCGTTGAGCCCGGCGATGTGGAACAGCGGCGCGGCCGCCAGGCACACTTCGTCCGGGCGTATGTCGTTTTCGATCAGGACGTTCACGTCGTTGAAGAACAGATTCCCATGGGTCAGCACCGCGCCCTTGGGCCGTCCGGTGGTGCCGGAGGTGTACATCAGTACTGCCGGATCATCGAGAACGCAGGACGCCTCCGGCACCGGGTCCATCTCCGGGGTTGGCGTGAACACCACCCCCGCCCCCGTGCCGTCAACGTCGACCAGTAAGCCGGCAGGGATCCGCCGGGAGATCATCCCTACAGCCTCGGCTTGCTCGCGGCCGAAGAAAAGCACCGCGGCACCGCTGTCTCGCAAGATGTACTCCGCCTCTGCCGGAGCGAGGCGGGCGTTGACCAGCACGCAGATCGCCCCAATCCGCGTCGTAGCGAACAGGGTCTCCAGCAGTGCCAAATGGTTTGCGCCCCAGTAGGCCACCCGGTCGCCGGACCCAACCCCGCGATGGGCCAGCCAGGTAGAAAGCGCCTCTACGCGGTCGGCGAATTGTGCGAACGTCATCACCGTGTCCTCGAAATCCAAGGCCACGCGGTCTGGGCTGAGTAGCGCACGTCGGCGCGGCCAGGACCCTAGCCCCAGGTTCTGAAGACTCGACATTGTGTTCCTTTCGTAAGTACGGGTGTGGGCAGATAGGACCGGTTAACGTTGTCCTGCCGCACGGAGGCAGGACCGGTTCCTGCCTCCGCCCTCGGGCAGTCACCGCGCCCGCTCGTTCATGGGCAGGACGATCCTCCTGGGAGACCCTGCCTGTCGGACAACTGCTGGCTGGTTCAGGCTGCGCCTTCGCTGGCGGTCGAGAGCCGGACCGGTTCGTCGGCCCAGAACCCCGTAATCAGGTCGGCGAATTCCTTGGCCCGCTCGATCTGGGGCATGTGTCCGGCGTCGCGGAAGGCATGAGTCCGCGCCTGTGGCAGGCGCTCGGCCGCAGCGGCGAGGTGGGCGAATGGAAAAATATTGTCCTTGTCTCCCCAGACGACTAGGGTCGGCACAGGCTGGGCGGCCAAGCCTTCCATGAGCTCCTTGCGCCAGACCTCATTGGTACCGCGGAACGTGCCGAGAGCTGCGGCGGTGTCCAGGAACACGCGGCTCGCGTGTGGTCGGGAGGCCAGACGGTATCCCAGCTGCACCCGCTCGTCTGTGACCAGCGCCGGGTCATTGAAGAGGCTGAGTTCCAGCCGGCGTGACGAGGCGGGGCTGGGCTTGCTCAGCAGCAGCTTGCCTAGCGGCCGGACTGACATCAGTCGGACCGGCAGTGCGACCTCCCGGCCGAAACCGGCGCTGCTGGCGAGCACGAGGCTGCGCACGCGCTGGGGCGCGTCTACGGCAAGCTGCATGGCGACGGCACCGCCCAGAGAGTTGCCAACTATGTGGGCGGGTTGGGTGATGCCCACCGCGTCCAAGAAGGCGCCGAGGAACCGGGCCAGAGCGGGCAGTGAGTATGGCTCGTCCAGCGGCTGGGACCCGCCGTAGCCTGCCAAATCGACGCTAATGAGACGGTACCCCTGGGCAGCAAGAAGCTCGTGCTGCTCGTTCCAGTCCTCGAGGCTGCGGCCTATGCCATGCACCATGACAACCGGGGTTCCTTCCCCCTCATCGCGGTAGCGGACCTGCCCGCCGTTCACTGCGACCGTTTGCGTGGCAGGATCGCGGAACACCTCCTCGGACGATTCCCCGGCTGCCCGCCGCCGTTGAAAGCTCATGCTCCCGTCCTCCAGCTGACGGCCGCTGAGCAGCCGAATGTCCTTCATATAGTTCTGGTGCAGCCGCCAAGGCACCTGCGTGCCCTGCTTAGCCATCCCGTCCACTCCACGCCGGATGTAACCGGCGTCGAGGTCCAGGAAGGGGCGGGGGGTCTCGCCCAAGGGGGTGAGCGGGGTTGCGGAAACGTAGCCGTTCGCGTCCAGATGCTGCAGGAGTCGGCACGCATAGCGGCTGACCAGGTCAGCCTTCAGCGTCCAGGAGTTATTCGTGTATCCCGTGACCATGCTCAGGTTGGGCACTCCTGAGATCATCATGCCCTTGTAGGCAAACCGCTCGCCGACGTCGACCTTCTCGCCGTCGACGCTCAGTGTCATTCCGCCCAGCCATTGAAGGTTCAGTCCGGTAGCCGTCACGATGATGTCTGCGGGCAGGTCCTCGCCCGATTCAAGTACGATCCCGTCCTTGTTAAGCGTGCGGATTCGCCCGGTTGCAATCGACGCCTTGCCACCACGCAGTGCCGTGAACAGGTCCCCGTCCGGGACCGCGCACAAACGCTGGTCCCAGGGGTTGTAGGGAGGGTTGAAGTGCGTGTCGACGTCGTAACCGGCGGGGAGCAACTTGACTGCTTCCTTGCGGATCTTGGCGCGAACCATGTTCGGGTTTTTGCGGCTGAGTGTGTACTTGAGGTGCAGGTTCAGCATGTTCTTCCACCGCAAAGCCGGATATGCCACGGAAGCCGGCAGCATGCGTCTCAGCACATCGGCCAGCGGATCGACAGCCGGCACCGATGCGATGTACGTGGGAGTGCGTTGCAGCATGGTGACGTGCGCTGCCTTCTCGGCCATGTTCGGTACCAGGGTCACGGCCGTCGCGCCGCTGCCGATGACGACGACGCGTTTGTCTGCGTAGTCCAGATTTTCCGGCCAATGCTGTGGGTGCACGATCTGACCGCCGAATCGCTCCTCGCCCTCGAAAGTCGGCCGATAGCCTTCGTCGTAGCGGTAGTAGCCGGTGGCGCCGATAACCCAGAGGGCGGTAAAGACAACTTTTTCCCCGGTGTCGGACCGTTCGGCGGTGACCGTCCAGCGCCCGTTGGCGGTAGACCACTCCGCGGACAATACCCGGTGGTGGAACCGGATGTTCCCGGTGATCCCGTGCTCGTCGGCAGTCTCCTCAACGTACCGTTTGATCGACGCCCCGTCAGAGATCGCCTTCGGCTCCGTCCACGGCTTGAAGGCGTAGCCGAAGGTGTACATGTCCGAATCGGAACGAATACCGGGGTAGCGGAACAGATCCCACGTACCGCCGATAGCGCCGCGCGACTCTAAGACCGTGTATTGCTTATCGGGGCACTCCCGGACCAGGTGGGCGGCCGCACCGATGCCGGACAGGCCGGCACCGATGATCAGGACGTCAATGTGTTCGGTGATTTGAGCCATTGTCTCTCCTTAAGATTTGGATGCCTGCGCGTTCCCCGGAGTGGGGATGCAGCTCTGATGCACGGGCAGCGCGGGTGAACGCGTATGATCTAGGACACACGGTAGGCCGGTTGTGATGCCGCATGCATGACTACCCGTGCAGCAGGCCTTGCCAGTTCGTGCAAGCGTGGGGCGTTGGAACAGAAATCGCGTACCGCAGAGGCTGGTGATGGCGTACGGAAGGTCCGTGATGGAGCTGAGGGGAGACGATCTATGACTGAAGTGCTGACTTGGTCCACAGACCTCTTGCCGGAAAAGGTACGGTTCCAGGCTTGGGCGGAGAAGATGCGTGCGCTCCACATGGACTGGGATCTCTCGACGCCGGTTGAGAACAGCTACGCAGCCCGCATCCGCTATCGGGGAGCGGGGACCTTGAAGGTCGCTGATGTGCGTTGTTCGGCGTTCGGGGGTCAACACAGCCCCTCGGCAATCACCCCCGACATCGTGGGCATCCAACTGCAGGTCAGTGGTCAGATGGTATGCACTTATGGAGAGGACCGGTTCACGATTAAGCCGGGCGACCTGTTCGTCTGGGACAGCGATCGGGCAGGGACATTCGACAGCGATGGCGAGCACCGTCAACTGTCGCTGCTGATTCCGGTGACGCGCGTTCCGCAGTCGATCTTGTCAATGCTCGGGCGTAGCCGTCCCCTCGCCGCGCGGCCCGGAGCCGGCACACTTTCCATCGCTGCAAGCCAAATACGGGGGATCGCCCGCGAGCTGGACCATCTCAGTGACGACGCCGTGAACCGGACGGTGAACGGACTCCTCGATCTCATCGACTCTGCCGTCGCCCCCGCCCAGGAGACAGGATCCGGGCAACGCGCTGAACTGCTCGCGGAAATTCAGCAGTACATCTTGGAAAGGCTCGATGACCGCCAGATGTCAGTCCGTTCCATTGCCGCGGCGCACTGGATCTCGATGCGAACTCTGCACCTCATCTTCTCCGAGTCGGGGACGCCGGTAGCGCGATGGATTCGTCAGCAGCGGCTGGAGCGTTGCCGCCGGGATTTGATCGGCGCTTCGGCCTCCACGACAGTCACCGCCGTCGCCTTCCGGTGGGGTTTCAGCGATACGGCACACTTCAGCCGGGTATTCAAGCAGGCTTTCGGCGTTCCACCGACTGCTGTCATGCCCCGGCCGCGACCACTGTGAGCTGTACGGCGATGTCCTCCGGCGTGCTGGCCCGGAGGAAGGTAACCATGGAGGCATGCGGCGTTGATCCCCTTTACGTGATTGTGCCCTTGCCTGGGGTCATAGGCCTTTGGCGAACACGGCCAGCGCACCCCCTCCGTCGTAAACGGTGGTGGGTTTCGTCACAGCTCAACCCACCTTACTGCTCTCGATGTGAGGAAGATTTTCGCTCGTTAGAGGTTATTCGGCTACGGAACGTGGTTGAATTTAGATTCAATGTGTAGGTCCTTCGCTTGAATCAGTAAGAATGCCGTCCTCCCTGGAAGCTCGAGACACCAAAGCCTAGGCTGCACCACGCGGAAATCCACGAGGGATAATAACCGCTAAAGCCCTCGATTCTGCTACGAGAAATGCCCCCCCACATCCGAGAAGCCCAGGGTTAACAGCTGGATGAGCGGGCCGTGCTACGGTCTGCTCGGAAGGGAATGGCGGTAGAGCTCTCGAATAAGGTCAAGTCGGAGATACCGGCCTTTTCGTCGATTTTTGTTTTGATGCGCTCAGCAGTCAAGGTAATTCCATGATGTCGATAATGCTCGGCTTGCTAGGGGCCGGCTTCTTACATGTCCTGTACCTAGCCATGGGATCCCAGTGGCCCGAGTCCTACATGTCAGTCCGCACAGCGCTCGACAATGCTCCACGATCCAGTGCGTTGAGGTACATGCTTTTCCGATCCTTCCCTACCTACGCGGTGGGTAGCCTGCTAGCCATCACGGTGGAACGCCTGGGCGGCAACGCGCTGATCGCCTTGGTGTGCATGGGCGTCCCATATGCCCTGGTGAACGACGGTCGCGCACTTTGGCGCTTGCGGCGCGGGGGAGCAGGACGCGGGCCCGTGTTGTGGTTCTATTACGTCTTCAATCTCGTTCTGATCGCAGGCCTCGTAGCCCTGTCCTACTTGACCTATCGCTGGTACGCGGATTTCGTCCCAGATCCTAATGAACTCATTTTCGCCGTGTGGACCGCCGTCTTCGCCGCGGTACTCGCCACTGCTTTCCAGCAATTCTTGCGCTCCCCGGCGCTAAGTGTCGAACAGAAACTGACAGCGGCGCGGAGGGACATAGGCGAAGACACTTGGGAGCATGTAAACCGAGCTGCCCTTGATGCCAACTGTGAACCGGTCTTGATGCAGTCCATTGTGGCGGCCGAGGCACTACAACGGCCGAGATGGATGCGGCGCTTGGAGCGAGCTAAAGGACGTCTTGTTCCTGCAGGCAGCTACGGAGTTGCGCAGATGACCGCATCCTACCCGTTGAGCGATGCCCAGTCGGTGGAAGCTCTCTGCCAGGAGCATGCTGGCTATTACCCCGCGCGAAGTTCGGCGGGCTGGGTGCGCGAGCCCTTGCTTGAGGCACGTATCGAAAAACACAACTCCAACCCGGTGTTTGTGTCGTCAGTCATGGAGTTCTATCGCCACTTGACCCCATGGGCTCAATACAACTCAGCGACTACAAGCTATGACGGGCGACCCCATATAGAAGTAATCAGCGTGCAGAGGGTGGGCGACCAGTTTGAAATTCATGGCTCTGTAGTCATATCGAACGCCCAACTTTGCGCCGCATATTACGAGGGTGAGGGATGGTGTACGCCAGTTGCTATTCAGGTTCTGGGAAAACGCCGGCAAGGCTGGCAAACACATGTTCCTCTGGAAGCGACACGGGTGATCTTCTACGACTGCTCTAGTACCGATTTTGACGACAGAAATTCCGTCACATTCGATTTAGAATATTAGTGACTTTCAACGTCCGGATAGCGGGGACAGGCGAAGAGGCAGGACATCGAGTCACAGTACTGTCCGCGATGACGCTGGTGCGGAGAGGTTGCTCGGCTGCGGAACGCGGTCGAATTTTGATTCGCGCTTTAGCCGCTGGGCCCCGACGCCGCAGGCGCCGATGAAACTTCATCGACCCGAATGTGAGGATTACGAAGACCGCCAGAAACGGATAGTCACGCCCCCGTAAAGAGACGAGCAGATCGCCTCAGCGGGGGGATCTGCTCGTCTCAAGTAACGAACGGACAGCCTACACGGCGTGGGCGATCGGCCGGGCCTCCTTCGTCATGCTCTCGGATTCGATGTCCGAGACGATGGACTTCAGGGTCTCGATCAGTCCGCTGATGTCTTGGTCGCTCATAGCCAGGGATAAGGACATCTCTCCCCGGTGGACGGGAAAGTATCCCCGGTTGGCCAATTCCAGGGAGATGGTCTGTGTCTTGTCGCCGTCTACAAGTCGCCAGTAGTCACGATGTGTACGCACGACTTCCCCGGGAGAGGTCATATAGGCGTAGCCCAAGTGAGAGAATCCCCAACCGTGGATCCGGAACGGGCTATTGCGTCCCTGGCTCCAAGCGTTGAGCTCCGTGGTGATTCGCTGCGCATGCCCATTCAATTTGGTGAAGGCCTCTTCAGTGAGTTCGGTCAGGCACGCGGCACCGGCCACTACCGAGAGCTTGTGACCGTGGTGAGTTCCGGAGATGGTGACCCGCCCGTCCTCCAAGGCATTCATGATCTCTGCGCTGCCGCCGACCGCGCCGAGTGGCAGGCCACCACCGATGATCTTGCCCATAACGGTCAGGTCCGGGGTGATCCCGTAGCGACCCTGCAGTCCGTGGTATCCGGCGCGCAGGCTGATGGTCTCGTCGAAAATCAGGACAATCCCCAGTTCCCGGGTGATATCGCGCAACATCTGCACGAATTCTTGATCCAGCGCCACCATGCCACCTGCTCCGCTCTGCAGTTCCAGGATCAGACACGACAACTCCTGACTGTGAGCTCGCAGGAGTGCTTCGGTGCCGGCCAAGTCGTTCTGGGTCAGCACAAGGACGTTGTCCGTGTTCGTGGAGGGGATGCCACCGCTGTCTGGAACAGCCACCGGGGCTGCGGCATCGCCTCCGTTCTCCGGGGTGGGGTGTGCGGAGATCTGTAGCATGTCGCTGAAGCCGTGGTATCCGCCCTCGAACTTTGCAATTCGGGTGCGGCCAGTGGTGGCTCGCGCCAATCGGATGGCCGTCATACAAGATTCAGTTGCAGAACAAGAGAACTGTACCTTCTCCACCGAGGGGATCCGCTCTATGAGCATCCGGGCCAGGGCTCCTTCCTGGGCACCCGGGTTCCCGAAGGAGATGCCATTGGGAATGGCATCCATGAGAGCCGACGTCAGCCCCGGGTGATGGTGTCCCAAGACATTCACGGTGTAGTTGTTATTTAAATCCAGCAGTCTGTTTCCGTCGACAGTTTCAATGTAGGCACCCTCGCCGCGTGTCACGAAGACCGCGTGCGGGCCAAAGTTGAAGGAGTTTCGGCTGTATCCGCCCGGAACCGACCGGCGGCTCTCCTCGGTCATCCGGCCCGACACCGAGAACTGCTCGATGAATGTTTGCTGTGCTTGCTGGAGCGAAAGTGCCGCCACAGTGAACCTCTTCTCGATGGAGTGCAGCCCCAGGGCTGCCTGCTTGTCGTTCCATCCTCGGTTCGCCGCATGCGACGGGCAATCACGAAAACTCGAACGCATCTTCGCAAGACCAGAACGCCCCACGTCGCCCCACGCGGTTGCTCTGCCGGGTCAGTCGACGAGGGACTCGGCCTCTGGCAATTCGTCGATGTGGTCGCGGACCACAGACTGGGTCACTTCTAGCAATTCGGGGATCATTGGATTCGTATTGCCTCGACGCCAGACGAAGGCCTGGACACTGGCCGGGCCATCAGAGAGGGGAACGAAGCGGACGCCGGGGTGGTGGAAGGTTCGAGTGGCCGAGGCCGGATAGGTGTCGATCGCTCCCGAGTAAGCTACCGCCGAAAGACTCTCGTTCAGGGTCCGGACCAGAGCACCGGTGCGCCCGGGGGTCCCACGCGCCCCGGCGAGAGTCCAGAAATGAGCCCATTCGGCCGGCGTCGTGTCCCCGGCGACTGCGAAGGGCTGATCGATGATGTCTTCCACCTGTAGGGATGTGGCCGTGCCGAAGGGTCCCCCGGCCGCGACAGCGGCGTAGAGCCGCTCCTGGAAGAGTGGCCGCACCTCGAACCGCTGGTCGTCGATCGGCATGCGAAAGAAGGCGACGTCCACTACTCCGGATCCCAAGTCTTCGAACTGGGTGCTCATGGACAACTCCGTGAACTCCAGTCGGGTCTGCGGGAAGGCAGCGGCAAAGGCTCCGAAGACCCGGTGTGTGAGTTCGCCCAGAGCCTCTCCGAAGAAACCGATGCTCAGGTGCTCGGTGGCGCTCCGCGCGATGGATTGGGTCTGAGTGCGCAGCAGGTCTAACTGGTCCAGGATCCTGCGGGCCTCGCGAACGAAATGAGCCCCGGCCGGGGTTATCAATACCTGGTGAGGTGTCCGTTCGAACAGCTTGACGTCCAGTCTGGACTCAAGCCGGCGGATTTGCGTGCTTAGCGCGGACGCGGCGATGTGCTCCATCTCGGCGGCCCGGCCGAAATGCAATGTCTCGGCCACCCGCACCACGTACTGCAGCTGCCGAATCTCCATCGTCAGTCCGCCCTTCCTTTCGTCCCAGTTGCCGATCCGTGGCTTCTCACGTTCAAGAATCGCGAACGCGCCTTCTCAGAGTGTTCGTTGTCATGCACCGGTGGTTCCCGGAGCATGGAAGACCACAGATACTCGACACCTTGCCAGATTCTTCTCACTTTAGAGGTATTCATGAAAACGTCATCCGCGACGAGCGCACGGTCAGCCCGGCAAACATCGGCGGTCTCCACTCAGTTGCAGGCGGGTTCCATCGGGACCGCCGGCATTGTGTTCTTCGTGGTTGCGGCTGCTGCACCGCTGGCCGCTACGCTGGGGGCCGGTCCGGTGGTCTTCATGTTTGCCGGACCCGCTGCCCCAGCCATGTACCTGATCGCTGCCTTGGCACTCCTGCTGTTTGCCTTCGGCTTTTCCGCCATGAGCAAGTTCGTCACCAATGCCGGAGGATTCGCGGCCTTTGTCTCCTGGGGCATGGGCCGCTGGGCTGGATACGCTGCAGCCGGAATTGCCCTGCTGGCCTACCTCGCCATGTTTATGGGGATTTCTGCCCAATTCGCCACGTTCACCTCTGATCTATTTGACCGGTTCCTGGGCTTCCACGTTCCATGGCAAGCCACGCTGCTGGTCGGCGTGGTCGTCATCGGCCTGCTCGCCTACCGCGACATACGCGTATCCACCGTGCTCTTGGGAATCATGCTGGTCTTGGAAGTCCTGTTTCTGCTCGTTTTTGACTTCGCCGTACTGGTGCAAGGCGGTGCCGAAGGTATTAACGCTGCTTCCTTCAACCCAGCCGACATCTTCAGCCCAACCACTGGCTTGGCCCTGCTCTTTGCGTTCGCATGCTTTGTCGGCTTCGAAGCGACCATTCTGTATGGAGAAGAGGCCAGAGAGCCCAAGAAGTCTGTTCCTCGGGCCACGTACATTGCCGTTATCGTGATTGGCGTGGCTTACACCCTCACTATGTGGGCTCTGGCGCTCGCCTACGGGGTCAACGACGTACAGGACGCCGCTTTGGCTGACCCAGTCAACTTTGTACTGGCCCCAGTCACCGATTACCTCGGGGGGTGGGCGGCAGCGGTCATGGAACTGCTCGTGGTCACCAGCCTGCTGGCAGTGCTACTGTCCTTCCACAATGCGATAAACCGCTATGTGTTCTCCTTGGGGCGGTCTGGCTTCCTGCCGAAGTCGCTCGGCCACTCCCATGCCCGCCACCATAGCCCCAGCCGTGCCAGCGTGCTGGTCACGATCACCATTGCCATTCTGCTGGTGCTGTTCATATTGACAGGGCAGGACCCCTTCGCGGTCCTGTACATGTGGATGATTGGGCTCGGCACACTCGGCCTCTTGCTGTTGCAAGCCGCAGGTGCCGCCGCCGTCATCGTATTCCTGCGACGGCGGTCGGCCGAAGTGAACCTGTGGGCGCGCCTCGTGGCCCCGCTGATAGGTGGAGCCATGCTCGTCGTCGCCGTGGTATTGGCCGTCACGAACTTTAGCGCCCTGATCGACACGGAGGGGGTCGTTTCCGTTATCCTCCCGGGACTCTATCTGGTCGCCATAAGCGCCGGCTTGCTCATCGGTGCTTTACGGCCCGTCGAGGACCTGCGCACCGAGCATGACCCGGAGGCCGCGGATGTGGCACTAAGCGAGGCCTCGAAATCCGATTCGTGATGACCTCCTCCAAGCAGTTCCCAGGTTGGGCGGGGAGCTGCCCACGTGGCAGCGGAGGTCGGAACGCTCCGCTGATTGCGAATCGGCTTACCACGCCCCGTTTTCTTAGAGACGATCAGGAGAGTGCCGCCGCCCCCTGCGGCGCCCTTCCTACCTGAAGGAGAAAGACAAATGACTGCGACTGCAGAGACTACTACGACCCCCGCGACTTTCGCCGGACAGCCGATGAACCTGCAGTTCATCGGCGGCGAGTGGCGCGAGGGCCGTTCGGAGAAGGTGAACACGGACGTCAACCCGTTTGACGACTCGGTGGTGGCCGAAATCCGCCAGGCCTCGAGCCAAGACCTGGACGAGGCCTACCGCGCCGCCGAGGCGGCCCAGCCCGGTTGGGCCGCCACCGCACCGTCCGAGCGCGCGAAGATTATCCGCCGCGCCGGAGACCTTCTCGAGGAGCACCGCGGGGAGATCGTGTCCTGGCTGGTGAAGGAGTCCGGCTCAACGGTGCTCAAGGCCAACATCGAGGTCTCCCTGGCCACAGGCATCACCCAGGAGTCCGCCTCGTTCCCGACCCGCGTACACGGCACCATCCACCCCTCGAACACCCCCGACCGGGAAATGCGGGTCTACCGCAAGCCGGTCGGCGTTGTGGGCGTGATCAGCCCGTGGAACTTCCCGCTGCACCTATCCCAGCGCTCGGTCGCCCCCGCGCTGGCGCTGGGCAACGCCGTCGTCATCAAGCCGGCCTCGGACACCCCGGTGACCGGCGGCCTGTTGATTGCCCGGATCTTCGAGGAGGCCGGCCTGCCGGACGGCGTGCTGTCCGTGGTGGCCGGCGCCGGCTCGGAGATCGGCGATGAGTTCGTCGCGCACCCGGTCCCGCGGCTGATCTCCTTCACCGGTTCGACGCCGGTGGGCCAGAACGTGGGCAAGGTCGCCACCTCAGGGGAGCACCTGAAGAAGACCTCCCTTGAACTAGGCGGCAACGCCCCGCTGGTGGTTCTGGACGACGCCGACCTCGACGCCGCCGTCGGCCAGGCCGTGCCCGGCACCTTTCTGCACTCGGGCCAGATCTGCATGTCCGTGAACCGGATCATCGTCCAAGCCCCGGTCTACGACGAGTTCGTGGACAAGTTCACGGCCGCCTCCCAATCGGTGAAGTTCGGCGATCCGAGCCAGGAAGGCACCTTGGTCGGCCCGGTCGTCAACGACTCCCAGCTTGAGGGCCTGAAGGCCAAGATCGCCGGAGCCAAGGAGGCCGGCGCCCGCGTGGTCGCGGGCGGAGACATCGAGGGCAGGGTAGTCCCGCCGTACGTGTTCGCCGACGTCACCCCGGAGATGGAGATTGCCCGCGAGGAGATCTTCGGCCCCATGGTCACGATCCTCAAGGCCGACGACGAGGAGCACGCTCTAGAGTTGGCCAACGACCACGTCTACGGGCTGTCCTCGGCCGTGTTCACCCAGAACCTGGACCGCGGCGTACGCTTCGCCCAGCGGGTCAAGGCCGGGATGACCTTCGTCAACGAGATGACCGTACAGGACGAAGCCCACGTAGCCTTCGGCGGCGAACGCAATTCCGGGCTGGGCCGCTTCAACGGGGAATGGGCCATCGAGGAGTTCACCACCGCCCACACCATCGGCGTCAAACGCCTCTGAACAGACCCCACCAAAGGCTGCCCGTCCGGACACATCGTCCGCGCGGGCAGCCTTCCTGTTTCTGATGCGAGAGCAGTAATAGAGCTTGGGCTGGCGTCCAGAATCCGCAGCCCAAGCAGGATGTGGATTCCTCTCCACACCCCGTCGACGGCATAGCAGGTCAAAGGTTATTCGACTACGGAACGTGGTTGAATTCCGTCTTGCGATATAACGTTTGGCTCCTGTATCGCGAGCTTGTCGGAATCGTGCATTGCCCTCGCATAGCCCTCTACCATGCCCGGGGACGTAGCCATGCCGCCACCCGCCTTCGACTTCCTCGCCGCAAGGAGGGTGCTCCTTTCTGGTTATCGAGGTCGGAGCACCCTCCCCGTTTAGGGCTTTATGCCGCGAGCTGCCGTTGAAGGAACTTCACGATGGCATCGTGGATTTCGCTGCTGCGGGGTACTGCCGCTGACGCCCAGTAGGTGGCGTGAATGAGGCCGTCGAAGCGAATTGCTTCGGTTTCCACGCCTGCTTCCGCCAGTTGCCGGGCGTATGATTCAGCTTCGTCACGGGCTGCTTCATATTCGGTGCTGAGCACCAGGGCCGGCGGGAGTCCGTTCAGCGACGAGGCCCTGGATGGGGCGGCCAAGGGGTTCTCGGCATCCTCGGGACTTGGCAGGTAGTGGTTCCAGAAGTAGTCGAGGTCGGCTGCGGTAACGATGTAGCCTTCCTTGAAGTCGATTTTTGATTGTGTCTCGGCGTCCGGGTCGATCACGGGGTAGACAAGGACCTGGGCGCGCAGGACCGGTCCGCCTGCGTCCCTTGCCCTCAGAGCAGCGACAGCAGCAAGGTTGCCTCCGGCGCTGTCGCCCATCACCGCGATTCTGGAGGGGTCTCCGCCGTACTGCGCAATGTTTTCGGCCACCCAGTTGAGTGCTGCGAAGGTGTCGTCGGTGGCGGCTGGGAAAGGATGTTCGGGGGCCAGGCGGTAGCTTGCGGCTACCACGACGGTCTTGGCGTCGTTGGCCAGGGCCCGGTTCGGTTCTTCGGCTACCGCCGGATCGCCGGCGATGAATCCGCCCCCATGGAAGTACACGACCACTGGCAGGGGGCCCGGAACTTCCGGTATATAGATACGCACCGGCTGCTCGCCGGCTGGTCCGTTGTACGCAGCGTCAACGACTTTGCCGACGTCCCGGTGGGGCTTCTGCAATCCGGTAAAGGATGCGACGGCGGCCCGTGCTTCCTCCGGCGTCATGTCCGCGAACGCCTTGGTGCCTTTGAGGGCATCGATAACTGCCTGGGCTGCTGCATCTACTGGCATGGGGATCTCCTTTGAAGGTTAGATTCGGTGAATTGGGCAAGAGGGCATGGGTTTAGGAAATTTCTGCCGGAACTTTCATCGGTTCGAGCCGGAAGCCCTGGTATCCGTTGTCGACAACCTCGGCGCATTTGGCTCGGTAGGCCGGCGCCCCGCCTAGGTAGATCATGCACACCCGCGGTTTGCCGGGGATGTTGGCGCCCATGTACCAGGAATCCGCCTCGGGCATCAGTGTGGCCTGGGCGACGTCGTTGGTGTGGGTCACCCACTGCTGTTCGGCCTCCGGTTCGGCTTCCAGGATGTCGAGGCCGTTTTCCCGCAGATAGGCGATCGCGTCCGTGGCGAAGTCAACGTGGTCTTCGATGGCCAGCGGCATGTTGTACAGCACTGAGGGGCTTTGCGGCCCGGTAACGAGGAAGAAATTCGGGAATCCGCTGATGGTAGTACCGAGGTAGGTGCGGGGCCCGTCCACCCATTTGTCTTCCAGGCGCAGACCGCCCCGGCCGACGATGCCCATGGCCAGCAGAGGGCCGGTCATGGCATCGAAGCCGGTGGCGAGGATGAGCACGTCAAGCTCGATGTCCCTGTCTGCGGTGCGTAGTCCGGTCGCTGTGACGGTCTGTATGGAGGATTTTCTGACATCGACCAGAGTGACGTTTTCGCGGTTGAAGGTCTCGTAGTAGTTCGTTTCCAACGGGGGGCGTTTAGTGGCGTACGGGTAGTCCTTGGGCGCCAGTAGTTCGGCGACCTCCGGGTCTTTGACCCGTTCGCGAATGCGTTCACGGATGTATTCGGCAACGGTATCGTTGGCCTTCTTGTCCACCAGGATGTCCTGGAAGCTGTCAATAAACAGCCGGAATCCGCCCCGATTCCACCGGTCGTCGAAGACTCGGCGGCGTTCCTCGGCTGATACCGCCAGCGCGGAGGGTTGCACGTCGCTGTAGGGGACTCCGACGAAGTGGTTGCGGGACGCTGCCCGGACGGCCGGATAGTTTGCCTTGGCTTCCTTGGTCTCAGCGGCGTCCGCGGGACCGTTGCCGATGGGGGTGGCATAGTTCGGGGTGCGCTGGAAGACCGTCAGGTGGGCGGCTTCCTTGGCGATCTCGGTGATGGCCTGGATGCCCGTGGAGCCGGTACCGATGATGCCCACCCGTTTGCCGGAGAAATCCACTGGCTCATGGGGCCAGTTGCCGGTCAGGTACACCTCGCCCTTGAAACCCTCCACGCCGGGGAATTCCGGTTTCTTGGGAACGGAAAGGTTTCCTGCTCCGGAGATTACGAACCGGGCCGTCGTGACTGACCCGTCTTCGGTGCCGACCCGCCACAGGCTGTGCTCTTCGTCCCACAGCATAGAGGTGACCCTGGTGTTGAATTGGATATCTCCACGCAGGTTAAAGCGGTCCGCGACATGGCTGAGGTAGCGCAGGATCTCGGGCTGGGCGGCGAACTTTTCGCTCCATTCCCATTCCTGCTGCAGCTCCTCCGAGAAGGAGTAGGAATAGTGAATGCTTTCGATGTCGCAGCGGGCGCCGGGATACCGGTTCCAGTACCAGGTGCCGCCGACGTCGGAGGCGGCGTCAAATGCGCGGACGGACAGTCCCATCCGGTCGCGCAGCTTGTGCAGTGCGTACAAACCGGCAAAGCCTGCGCCAATGACGATGACGTCAAAATCGATCATCTTTTCGGTGCCGGTCATGGTGGAGTTCTTCTTCGAACCCGACATGGATGCTCCTTTGTCTGCGGGTGAGAGGGTGAACGGCAGCCCTGTGCTGCCTCGGACAGCGGCAGGATCTGCTGCATCCAGCGTCCGCCGGGGGTACCTGCCTGCACACGGGGTGAATGACCCGCACCCATACCCGTTTGTGTGGCCTGGGTCACATATGCTGGTGCATGCACTTCCAGTGGGCGCATCCGGTGCGGCATAATCCGGAGGAAAGAACGGGAAAGCACAGAATGAGTTCATCAACCACTGCAGGTGTCAATGGCGGCGCCCGGGCGCCAATGACCAGTTTCGTTGGCCGGCGGCGGGAACTCGCCGACGCGAAGGCTGCCCTCGCCGAGTCCCGGCTGGTGACCCTTACCGGCCCGGGCGGCGTCGGCAAAACCCGTTTGTCCCTCGAGGTGGCCGAAAAGTCGCGCCGGGCCTTCCGCCATGGGGTCTGGCGGGTTGAACTGGCCACTTTGGAAGATGGAGGCGGGCTTGCCTCCACAGTGCTCTCTGCCCTTGCCGTTCCAGATCAGTCGAACCGCCCCGCTCGGGATAAGCTCGCCGATCACTTGGGGGCGAGGCAGTTGCTGATCGTGTTGGATAATTGCGAACACCTTCTGCAGCCCGTAGCGGACCTGTTGGCTTCTCTGTTGCCGGAAGCACCGGGTGTGCGCGTTCTTGCCACCAGTCGGGAACCTCTGGGCATCGGAGGCGAACGCATCTGCCTGCTACCTCCGCTATCAACTCCATCGATCGAGGATGCAAGGAATCCGCAGGGACTGGAACAATTCGAGGCCGTGCGACTGCTGGTCGACAGGGCCCGAAGTGTAGATCCTGGATTCGCGGTTACGGCCGAGAACAGTGCATCAGTCGTCCAGCTCTGCCACAGGCTGGACGGAATCCCGCTGGCCATCGAGCTCGCTGCCTCTCGCCTGCGGTCGCTGACTGTCACGCAGTTCGTTCAGCGGCTGGATAAGCGTTTTCAGCTGTTGACCGGTGGCGACCGGACAGCGCTCCCGCGCCAGCAAACCCTGCGAGCTCTCATCGATTGGAGCTACGACCTGTGCACAGAGGCCGAAAAGCTGCTTTGGGCGCGGCTCACCGTTTTCCCCGGCAGCTTCAGCCTGGAGGCGGCCGAGGAAGTCTGCGGCTTCGATGAGTTGAAACAGGAAGACGTTCTAGACGTCCTGGACCGGCTGGTAGCGAAGTCCCTCCTCATAACCGAGCGAGGCAGGGAAAAAACCCGCTACCGACAGCTGATGACCGTACGCGAATACGGGGCCGAGCTGCTGGCCAAAGCCGGACAACACGCGGCCGTGAAGCAACGGCACCGGGACCACTACCTGCACCGTGCGGCCAGCATGGTTTCTGCCTGGTGCGGCCCCCACCAGGCAATGGCCCTGGCAGACATGCGCGAGGACCACCCCAACGTTCTGTCCGCACTGGAATGGTCGACCAGCACGCCCGGCGAGTACTACGCGGGAGCAGAACTGGCCTCGATGCTGCGATACCACTGGATAGCCGGCGGTTTCCTCAGCGACGGCAGACGGTGGCTGGACCGAGCCCTGCTCCAAGCCCATGAACCTGCTCCGGAACGAGGAGCAGCGCTCTGGGTCGCCGCCTGGGTTGCGCTGATCCAGGGCGACCGAAATGCTGCAGCTGCCTATCTGGATGAGTGCAGACAGTTGTCCGTCGAACTGCCAGATCCGTCTCTGCAGGCCCCGATAGCCCACTGGTCCGGGCTCCACCAAATGTTCAGCGGAAACCTGTCATCAGCGATAGAACTCTTTCAACACGCCGTCCACCTCCACACCAGAACCGGCGATACAGGATCTGCACTGGCCGCCCTCTACATGCTGGCCACGGCCCAAACCTACAGCAGCACAGGGATTGAAGAGGCCTTGGACACCTGCCGGCATGCCATGACGCTTAGCAACGACCACGGGGAGCGATGGTCACGCGCGTACACGTTGTGGATCAGTGGAGTCTGCTACTGGAAACAGGGTGACACGGAATCAGCCCGGCAAGCTGCACTGCAGGCTCTGGAACTGCAAAAGGATTTCAAAGACAGCATCTGCACGGCGCTCAGCATCGAATTGCTCTCCTGGATTGCCGCCTCAGCTGATGAAGTCAAGAAAGCCGAAGAACTAGCCCTGGCGGCTTCAACAGTCTGGAAAGAGCTTGGAACAACAGTCGCTGCCTTCGGCCCCCACATTCAAGGTGATTCGCAGCTCACAGCAACGCGCATCGCCGACGCCGTCGGTTCCACGATCGCCATCGCGGAGGAAGGCACAAAGCAGTTGACGAAGGACGCTGCCATAGACCTTGCCCTGGGCAGGGCAGAAGCTCCAGCATCGCCCGATGCTCCGGCATCTCCGCTTACCAAGCGGGAACAGGAAATCGCTTTGTTGATCGCAAAAGGGCTCAGCAACCGGGCCATCGGCGACAGCCTTGTGATTTCCCCACGAACAGTCGGAGGTCACGTCGAGAGTATCCTGGCCAAATTAGGGTTCACCTCTCGTACCCAAGTGGCCTCATGGGTAGCAAGTAGGGCAGTCTCGGCGTGACTTGGCCGTGGTCCACGCCCAGAAGCAGCAGCCCAAGCAAAACGTGGATTCGTCTCACAGCCCAGTCGACGGCAGCGCAGGGAAAGGTTATTCAGCTACGGAACGTGGTCGAGTCCGCTTCAATGTCTGACGCTCTGCCGGCTTGCCCGGAGTGCCACGAGGCGTTCACCTAGGAGCAGGGTGCCTTGCTGGTGTGCCCGATATGCGGGCACGAATGGCCAAAAGACTCGGCCGAGAAGGTGACGACCGAGGCCGCTTCGATCAAGGATGCCGTTGGCAATGTGCTCGCCGATGGTGACACGGTCACGATCGTCAAGGACATCAAGCTCAAGGGGGGGGGTGCCCCTATGGTTTTCGTCAAGCGGCGGCGGGTGTTTTCGCTTCGTAGATGGTTCCGTCTCGGAGCATGGCGAAGATGACGTCGCAG